>NZ_JBHUQX010000341.1:0-10543 GCF_042674225.1 Streptomyces sp. NPDC056948 | reverse complement strand
CGAGGGGGGACTTGAACCCCCACGCCCGATAAAGGGCACTAGCACCTCAAGCTAGCGCGTCTGCCATTCCGCCACCCGGACAAGGTGTCTGTCGCCTGGCCAGGAGTGCTCCCCGCGGCGACATGGACAACAATACCAAGGTTTCGGAGTGCCTTTCACCTGCGTTTCCGTCCGCCTGGCGGGGGTCCGGGACCTCGCGGCCCGATACCCCTAGGGTCACACCATGAGTGACTGGATGGTTACGCAGAGCCCCGCTCCAGGTCGCCGCCCGCGTGCGCTGTCGCCGCTCAGGGAGCATCTGCGGGACACGTTCTGGTTCGCTCCCACCGTGGCCATGGTGAGTGTCTTCGTGGTCTGGGTGGGGGCGCAGGTTCTCGACACGGTCATCGTCGACGCGCTCCAGGAGGACGGCGACTACGAGACGCTGGACGAGCTGCTGCGGTTCGCGGAGGACGCGAAGGCCGTCGTGACCGTGGTCGGCTCGGCGATGATGACCTTCATCGGTGTGGTCTTCAGCATCTCGCTGGTGGCCGTGCAGATGGCGAGCGGGCAGTTCACCCCGCGCGTGGTGCGGCTCTTCGTGCGGAGCCGGATCACCAAGGCGACCTTCGCGGTGTTCCTGGCGACCTTCGTGCTGACCCTGCTGGTCCTGACCTCCTTCGACACCGCCGACGACCCCCGTGCCGCGACCTCAGTGCCACTGGTGCAGTCGGTCCTCACCCTCTGCATGGTCGCGCTGAGCCTGTTCCTCTTCGTGCTGTACGTGAACACCACCCTGCGGCTGATGCGGATCAGCCATGTCATCGCGCGGATCGCCACGGAGTCCTTCCGGGTGGCCGCCTCGATGCCCGTACCGGCGGGTGGACCCGACGGGCACGAATCCGCCCTCCTCGGTTCCGCGACCGCGTGGGTTCCGCACGAGGGCCGGGCGGGTGTGCTGCGGGACGTGCACATCGCGCGGTTGGTGCGGGTGGCGCGCAAGCACGGGGTCGTGCTGCGGCTGATCCCCAGGATCGGGGACTTCGTGGTGCCCGGTACGCCCGTGCTGGCCGTCCACGGGGGTCCGGCCCCGCCGCGCGGGGCGCTGCGCTACACGGCCTCGGTCGGGGTGGAGCGGACCTACCACCAGGATCTCGGCTTCGGCTTGCGCCAGTTGTCCGACATCGCGCTGCGCGCCCTGTCGGCCGCGATCAACGATCCGACGACCGCCGTCCAGGCGCTGGACCGCATCATCCAGTTCCTGGCCTCGCTGAGCCGACGCCCGCTGGACGCCGCCCTGCACCGGGACCGGGCCGGTGCGGTGCGGCTGGTGCAGCCCGTGCCGGGGTGGACCGAGCTGGTGGATCTGGGGTTCACCGAGGTACGGGGGTGCGCCATCGGGAGCCCGCAGGTCTCCCGGCGCATGCTGGCCGGACTGGACGACCTGCTCCTGCTCGTGCCGGCGGAACGGCGGGAGCCGCTGCTGCGCCACCGCGAACTGCTCCGCCAGGCGGTCGACCAGGCCGAACCGTCCCCTTCGGACCGCGCGTTCGCCCTGCGCCCGGACCGACAGGGCATCGGCTGATCGGGCACCTCGAAGACGTCCGACGCCGGGAAGCCGTGTAAGTACCGCTTGGCGAACCGGCGTCGGACGCAACAGCCCTGCCTCACGGCAGGAGCTGGTACTCCGGGAAGTTGCCCGGCAGCCGCTCCCCCGACGGTCCCCGCGTCACCGCGCGCACCAGCAGCTCGCCGCCTACGAACGCGCCGCGCCAGGACGCGCCGAGCCCGCCGAAGAGCTCGTCGCGGTCGCCCCGGGAGCGGGGCCGCCCGTGGCCGACCTTGAAGGCGCGGATGTGCGGGGCGAGCCGCTCGTAAGTGGCCCGGTCGTCGGTGGACAGCGTGGCCACGAGCGCGCCGTTCGAGGCGTTCATCGCGGCGAGCAGCTCCGCCTCCGTGTCGACCAGGACGATCGTGTCGACCGGGCCGAACGGCTCCGCGTGGTGCAGCGGAGAGGACGAGGGCGGATTGAGGAGCGTGACCGGCTGGACGTAGGCCGAGGTGTCCTGGCCGGGCAGGAAGCGGGCGTCGACCGGGCTGCCGCGGTGCAGTGGCACGGCGCCGCGCTCGATCGCCTCGGCGACCTGGTCCTGGAGCTCCTTCGCCTTGGCGGCGTTGATCACCGGCCCGAAGTCCAGCTCGGCGTACGGGTCGTCAGGCTTCTCGACGGCGAGCGGGTGGCCGACCCTGACGTCGCGGACCGCCGGGAGGTACGCCGCCAGGAACGCGTCGAACAGATGCCGCTGGACGACGAAACGCGGGTACGCCGTACAGCGCTGCTTGCCGTAGTCGAAGAGCTTGGGAATCAGCGCGGTGAGCGCGTCCCAGTCCGAGTGGTTCCAAATGCCCCAGGTGTTGAGCCCTTCCTGTTCGAGTACGTGTCGTTTGCCGAGGTCGGCGACGGCCGTGGCCACCGCGGCGCCGGTGTCGCGGCCGCCGACGAAGGAGACGCAGCCGATCTCGGGCGCCCGCACCAGCGCCTGGGACAGCTCGCCTCCGCTGCCGCTGACGAGGGTCACGGGGATCCCCTCGCGCGCGGCGAGGGCACTGGCCAGGGTCAGGCAGGCGACACCGCCGTCGGTCGGGGTCTTGGCGATGACCGCGTTGCCTGCCAGTGCCTGTACCAGTAATGCGTGAACGAGCACGCTCATCGGGTAGTTCCAGCTCGCGATGTTGGACACCGGGCCGTCCAGCGGGGCCCGTCCGGCGATCATCGGTTCGATGCCGTCGACGTACCAGCGGACCCCGTCGATGGCCCGGTCGACGTCCGCCTGGGCGAGCCGCCAGGGCTTGCCGATCTCCCAGACGAGCAGGAGCGCGAGCAGCCGGCGGTGTTCGGTGAGGGCGTCGAGCGTGGCGGCGACGCGGGCCCTGCGCTCCGGCAGGGGGATGTGCCGCCAGGCGCGGTGCTGATCGAGGGCCGCGCGCACGGCCTGGCGGGCGGTGGACCCGTCCAGGCGCGGCGGACCGGCGATGGGACTGCCGTCGACCGGGCTGACGGCGGGCAGGACCCGGCCGTCCGCCTGCCAGGCGCAGTTCCAGAGGTTGAGGACTCGGTCGTCGCGGAAGGCCTCGGGCGCGACGGCGAGGCAGCGCTGCCACGCGTCGGGCCAGGACGTGCCGGATTTGAGGGTGAGGGTGGGTGCCATGGGGTTGCTCCGCTCTCGGTGCACAGTCGGGGGCGGGGAATCAGCGTGGGGCGGGGAATCAGCCCTGGGTGGACCGCTGTCGTCCTTCGAGACGCGCGAGCACGAGCTTCGCGGTCTCGGTCGGTGTACTTCCCACGCTCACCCCGACCGCCTCCAGCGCCTCCTTCTTCGCCTGTGCGGTGCCGGACGAGCCGGACACGATCGCGCCCGCGTGGCCCATGGTCTTGCCCTCGGGTGCGGTGAACCCGGCGATGTAGCCGACGACCGGCTTGGTGACGTGCTCGCGGATGTAGGCCGCCGCGCGTTCCTCCGCGTCGCCGCCGATCTCGCCGATGAGGACGATCAATTCGGTGTCGGGGTCGTCCTGGAAGGCGGCGAGGCAGTCGATGTGCGTGGTGCCGACGACCGGGTCGCCGCCGATGCCGACGCAGGTGGAGAAGCCGATGTCGCGCAGCTCGTACATGAGCTGGTACGTCAGCGTGCCCGACTTGGAGACCAGGCCGATACGGCCCGGCTTGGTGATGTCGGCCGGGATGATGCCCGCGTTGGACTGGCCGGGGGTGATGAGGCCCGGGCAGTTGGGCCCGACGATACGGGTGCCCTTCTTCTCGGCGTACGCGGTGAAGGCGACGGAGTCGTGGACGGGGATGCCCTCGGTGATGACGACCGCGAGGCCGATGCCCGCGTCGGCGGCTTCGACGACGGCCGCCTTGGCGAAGGCGGGTGGCACGAAGACGACGGTGACGTCCGCTCCGGTCGCGCGCATGGCGTCGGCGACCGAGCCGAAGACCGGCACGGCCCGGTCGTCGAAGTCGACCGTGCGGCCCGCCTTGCGCGGGTTGACGCCCCCGACGACGTTGGTGCCGGCCGCGATCATGCGCCGGGTGTGCTTCATGCCCTCGCCTCCGGTCATGCCCTGGACGAGGACCTTGCTCTCCTTGGTGAGGTAGATGGCCATGGCGTTCCCTCTCCTCAGGCCGCGGTGGCGAGTTCGGCGGCGCGGCGGGCGGCGCCGTCCATGGTGGTGACCTGCTGGACCAGCGGATGCGCGTGCTCGTCGAGGACGGCCCGGCCCCTGGCCGCGTTGTTGCCGTCGAGGCGCACGACGAGCGGCTTGGTCAGCCGGACGGTGTCCAGGGCCCGGACGATGCCGTCGGCGACGGCGTCGCAGGCGGTGATCCCGCCGAAGACGTTGACGAAGACGGACTTCACGGCCGGGTCGGAGAGGATCAACGACAGTCCGTCCGCCATGACCTGGGCGCTCGCTCCGCCCCCGATGTCGAGGAAGTTGGCGGGGCGTGCGCCGCAGCCCGCGACCACGTCCAGGGTCGACATGACGAGTCCGGCGCCGTTGCCGATGATGCCGACCTCGCCGTCGAGCTTGACGTAGTTGAGGCCCTTGGCGGCAGCGGCGGCCTCGAGTGCGTCGTCGTGCCCCCTTTCATCGGCACCCCATCGCGCCTGCCGGAAACGGGCGTTGTCGTCGAGGGTGACCTTGCCGTCGAGGGCGAGGATCTGCCCCTGCCGGGTGCGGACGAGCGGATTCACCTCGACGAGGAGCGCGTCCTCGCGGACCAGGACTTCCCAGAGACGTACGAGGACGTCGACGGTCTGCGGCGGCAGTCCGGCCGCCCGGGCGATCTCGCCCGCCTTCGCGGAGGTGACGCCCTCGGCGGGGTCGACGGGGACACGGGCCACGGCCTCCGGACGAGCGGCCGCCACCTCCTCTATCTCCATGCCGCCTTCCGCCGAGGCGATCGCGAGGAAGCGGCCGGCCGCGCGGTCGAGTACGTAGGACACATAGAACTCGGTCTCGATGTCGACGGGTTGGGCCAGCATCACTTTGCCGACCGTGTGGCCCTTGATGTCCATGCCGAGGATCTGACGGGCGGTGAGCTCGGCGGCGGCCGGGTCGGCAGCCGGCTTCACACCGCCCGCCTTGCCGCGTCCTCCGGTCTTCACCTGGGCCTTGACCACGACCCGTCCGCCGAGGCGGCGTGCGATCTCGCGGGCCTCCTTGGCCGAGTCCGTCACCTCGGCCCGCGGCACCAAGATGCCGTGTTCTTCGAAGAGTTCCCTTGCCTGGTGTTCGTACAGGTCCATTCCGGCTCCTGACTGAAAGTGCCGCACGCCCCCTGGACACCACCCACCGGATGCGGGATAACAAGCTTCATACAGTATTCGTCGACTGTATGCAATGTACTGCGAGCCGTTCCAACCCCCTACGAAGGGACAGGACTTCGCCATGCCCGACGACACCCAGGACTTGATTTCCGGTGGTCATCTCGTAGCCAAGGCGCTGAAGGCCGAGGGGGTCGACCGCATCTACACGCTGTGCGGCGGCCACATCATCGACATCTACGACGGCTGCGTCGACGAGGGCATCGAGGTCGTCGACGTACGCCACGAACAGGTCGCCGCCCACGCCGCCGACGGCTACGCGCGCATCACCGGCAAGCCGGGCTGCGCGGTGGTCACCGCGGGCCCGGGGACAACCGACGCCGTCACCGGCGTCGCCAACGCCTTCCGCGCGGAATCCCCCATGCTGCTGATCGGCGGTCAGGGGGCCCTCACCCAGCACAAGATGGGGTCACTCCAGGACCTCCCGCACGTCGACATGATGAACCCCATCACCAAGTTCGCGGCGACCGTGCCGGACACGGCACGCGCGGCGGACCTGGTCTCCATGGCGTTCCGCGAGTGCTTCCACGGCGCGCCCGGTCCCTCCTTCCTGGAGATCCCGCGCGATGTGCTGGACGCCAAGGTGCCCGCGGCCAAAGCCCGCGTGCCCCAGTCCGGCGCCTACCGCGCCTCGACCCGCTCGGCCGGCGACCCCGAGGCGATCGAGAAGCTCGCCGACCTGCTGGTGCACGCCGAGAAGCCGGCCATCCTGCTCGGCAGCCAGGTGTGGACGACCCGGGGCACCGAGTCGGCCATCGAGCTGGTGCGCACCCTGAACGTCCCGGCGTACATGAACGGCGCCGGCCGCGGCACCCTCCCGCCCGGCGACCCGCACCACTTCCAGCTCTCCCGGCGGTACGCCTTCTCCAACGCCGACGTCATCGTCATCGTCGGCACGCCCTTCGACTTCCGCATGGGCTACGGCAAGCGGCTGTCGCCGGAGGCGACCGTCGTGCAGATCGACCTCGACTACCGCACGGTCGGCAAGAACCGCGACGTCGACCTCGGCATCGTGGGCGACGCCGGGCTGGTGCTGAAGGCGGTGACCGAGGCGGCCTCCGGGCGCGTCAACGGGGGCGCGTCGAAGCGCAAGGAGTGGCTGGACGAGCTGCGGGCGGCCGAGCAGACCGCTCTGCAGAAGCGGCTGCCGAGCCTGAGGTCGGACGCCTCGCCCATCCACCCGTACCGCCTGGTCAGCGAGATCAACGACTTCCTCACCGAGGACTCGATCTACATCGGGGACGGCGGCGACATCGTCACCTTCTCCGGGCAGGTCGTACAGCCCAAGTCACCCGGGCACTGGATGGACCCGGGCCCCCTGGGCACGCTCGGCGTCGGCGTGCCGTTCGTGCTCGCGGCCAAGCAGGCGCGGCCCGACAAGGAGGTCGTCGCGCTCTTCGGCGACGGCGCGTTCTCCCTCACCGGCTGGGACTTCGAGACTCTCGTCCGCTACGACCTCCCCTTCGTCGGCATCGTCGGCAACAACTCCTCCATGAACCAGATCCGCTACGGCCAGGCCGCCAAGTACGGCAAGGACCGCGAGCGGGTCGGCAACACCCTCGGTGACGTCCACTACGACAAGTTCGCCCAGATGCTTGGCGGTTACGGCGAGGAGGTCCGAGACCCCGCCGACATCGGCCCGGCTCTCCGGCGCGCACGTGAATCCGGCAAGCCGTCCCTGATCAACGTCTGGGTCGATCCCGACGCGTACGCCCCCGGAACCATGAACCAGACCATGTACAAGTGAGGTGCCCCGATGACTGCTCCGTCCACCAAGGCCCTCGAAGGCATCCGCGTCCTGGACATGACCCACGTCCAGTCCGGGCCCTCCGCGACCCAGCTGCTCGCCTGGCTCGGCGCGGACGTCGTCAAGCTGGAGGCGCCGACCGGTGACATCACGCGCAAGCAACTGCGTGACCTGCCGGACGTCGACTCCCTGTACTTCACGATGCTCAACTGCAACAAGCGGAGCATCACCCTCAACACCAAGACCGAACGCGGCAAGGAGATCCTCACCGAGCTGATCCGGCGTTCCGACGTCATGGTCGAGAACTTCGGACCGGGCGCGGTCGACCGGATGGGCTTCACCTGGGACCGCATTCAGGAGATCAATCCACGGATCGTCTATGCCTCCATCAAGGGGTTCGGCGAGGGCCCGTACACCAACTTCAAGGCGTACGAGGTCGTCGCGCAGGCCATGGGCGGGTCGATGTCGACCACCGGTTTCGAGGACGGGCCGCCGCTGGCGACGGGAGCCCAGATCGGGGACTCGGGGACGGGTGTGCACGCCGTGGCGGGGATTCTCGCGGCGCTGTACCAGCGGGAGAACACCGGGCGCGGTCAGCGGGTCAACGTGGCCATGCAGCATGCCGTCCTCAACCTCTGCCGGGTGAAGCTGAGGGACCAGCAGCGGCTGGCGCGTGGCCCGCTCCGTGAATATCCCAACGAGGACTTCGGCGACGAGGTTCCCAGGTCCGGAAACGCGTCCGGCGGCGGGCAGCCCGGCTGGGCGGTCAAGTGCGCGCCGGGTGGCCCGAACGACTACGTGTACGTCATCGTGCAGCCCGTCGGCTGGCAGCCGATGAGCGAGCTCATCGGCCGGCCCGAACTGGCCGACGACCCCGAGTGGGCGACGCCCGAGGCGCGGCTGCCCAAGCTGAACAAGATGTTCCAGCTCATCGAGGAGTGGTCCTCGACGCTGCCCAAGTGGGAGGTGCTGGAGCGGCTCAACGCGCACAACATCCCGTGCGGGCCGATCCTGTCCACCCGGGAGATCATCGAGGACCGGTCGCTGGTCGCCAACGAGATGGTCGTCACCGTCCCGCACCCGCAGCGGGGCGAGTTCGTGACCGTCGGCAGCCCGCTCAAGCTGTCCGACTCCCCCGTCGAGGTGACCGGTTCACCGCTGCTCGGCGAGCACAACGAAGAGGTCTACGTCGGCGAACTCGGTCTCGGTGACGAGGAAGTACGCCTGCTCAAGTCGAACGGAGTGATCTGACGTGATGGCAGAAGACCGCCTCCTGCGGGTGCGCGGCCTCCTCGACTCCGTGCGGGCCGAGGGGCGGACCGCGCTGACCGCGCCCGAGGGCAAGGTGATCGCCGACGCGTACGGGATCGCCGTACCGGGCGAGGAGCTGGCGACCGACGTCGAGGAGGCCGTGTCGTTCGCGGCGCGCTTCGGCGGGCCCGTCGTGATGAAGATCGTCTCGCCGGACATCCTGCACAAGACCGACGCCGGCGGGGTCATCGTCGGTGTCGAGGGCGCCGCGGACGTACGGGCGGCGTTCCACACCATCGTCGACAACGCGCGCGCCTACGACGCGGATGCCCGCATCGACGGTGTGCAGGTGCAGGAGCTGCTGCCGAAGGGGCAGGAGGTCATCGTCGGCGCGGTCACGGACCCGACGTTCGGCAAAGTGGTCGCGTTCGGGCTCGGCGGGGTGCTCGTCGAGGTCCTGAAGGACGTCACCTTCCGGCTCGCCCCGGTGGACGCCGACGAGGCACTGTCGATGCTGGACTCGATCCGCTCGGCGGAGATCCTGCGCGGGGTGCGCGGCCAGGCCGGTGTGGACCGGTGGGCCGTGGCCGAGCAGATCCGCCGCGTGTCCGAACTCGTCGCGGACTTCCCGGAGATCGCCGAGGTGGACCTCAATCCGGTGATCGCGACCGCGGAGGGGGCCGTCGCGGCCGACATCCGGGTGATCCTCGCCGAGTCGCAGCCCAAGCCGCGGCGGCGGTACTCGAGGGACGAGATCCTCACGTCCATGCGGCGGCTGATGCAGCCCAACTCGGTCGCGGTGATCGGCGCCTCCAACGAGCAGGGCAAGATCGGCAACTCCGTGATGCGCAACCTCGTCGACGGGGGCTTCGCCGGGGACATCCACCCGGTGAACCCCAAGGCCGATGACATTCTGGGCCGCAAGGCGTACAAGAGTGTCACGGACGTTCCCGGTGAGGTGGATGTGGCGGTCTTCGCGATCCCCGCCAAGTTCGTGGCCTCGGCCCTGGAGGAGGTGGGACGCAAGAAGATCCCGAACGCCGTGCTGATCCCCTCCGGCTTCGCGGAGACCGGCGAGCACGAACTCCAGGCGGAGATCGTGGAGATCGCCGAGCGGCACGGAGTACGGCTGCTGGGTCCGAACATCTACGGCTACTACTCCACCTGGCAGGACCTCTGCGCCACGTTCTGCACGCCGTACGACGTCAAGGGCGGGGTCGCGCTGACCTCGCAGTCGGGCGGCATCGGGATGGCGATCCTGGGCTTCGCGCGCACCACCAAGACGGGTGTGTCGGCGATCGTGGGGCTCGGCAACAAGTCGGACCTGGACGAGGACGACCTGCTGACCTGGTTCGGGGAGGACCCGCACACCGAGTGCATCGCCATGCACCTGGAGGACCTCAAGGACGGGCGCGCCTTCGTGGAGGCCGCGCGGGCGACCGTGCCGAAGAAGCCGGTGGTCGTGCTGAAGGCCGGGCGTACGGCGGCGGGCGCGAAGGCGGCCGGTTCGCACACCGGTGCCCTGGCGGGCGACGACGCCGTGTACGACGACATCCTGCGGCAGGCCGGGGTCATCCGGGCCCCTGGGCTGAACGAGATGCTGGAGTACGCGCGCGCGTTGCCGGTGCTTCCCGCCCCCAAGGGCGACAACATCGTGATCATCACGGGGGCCGGGGGCAGCGGCGTGCTGCTCTCCGACGCGGTGACGGACAACGGGCTGTCGCTGATGGAGATCCCGCCCGATCTGGACGAGGCGTTCCGGAAGTTCATCCCGCCCTTCGGGGCCGCCGGCAACCCGGTGGACATCACCGGGGGCGAGCCGCCGTCGACGTACGAGGCGACGATCCGGCTGGGGATGGAGGACCCGCGCATCCACGCGCTCGTCCTCGGCTACTGGCACACCATCGTCACCCCTCCGATGGTCTTCGCGGAGCTCACCGCGCACGTGGTGGCCGAGTTCCGGGAGCGGGGCATCGAGAAGCCCGTCGTGGCGTCGCTCGCGGGCGATGTGGAGGTCGAGGAGGCCTGCCAGTACCTCTTCGAGCGCGGGGTCGTGGCGTACCCGTACACGACCGAGAAGCCAGTGGCCGTGCTCGGCGCCAAGTACCGCTGGGCGCGGGAGGCGGGGGCGCTGGGGGGCGGTACATGAGGTGAGGGAGCAGGGGCCGGCCGACGG
>NZ_JBHUQX010000340.1:0-10553 GCF_042674225.1 Streptomyces sp. NPDC056948 | reverse complement strand
GGCGGCGTCGAGTTCGGCGAGGACTTCCTCGGTGTCCTGGCCCGCGACCGGGGCCAGCCGGCGGATCGAGCCGGGGGTCGCGGAGAAGCGCACCGGGATGCCGATGGTGCGGACGGTGCCCTCGGTCGGGTGCTCGACGGTGTCGAGCAGGTGACCGTCGCGGACGTAGGGGTCCTCGTGGGCGTTCTCCAGCTCCAGCACCGGCGCCATCGGGATGCTGTGCTTGGCGCACACCTCCGCCCACTCCTCGGTGGTCAGCTCAGGGGCGCACACGCCGATCAGCTCGGCCAGGCCCTCGTGGTCGGCACTGTCGATGGCGTCCCCGCCGACCCGCGGGTCCTCGGCGAGGTCCGGGCGCCCGGCGGCCGTGAAGAAGTCACGGTAGTTCTGCGGGTTGTACGGGATGACACAGGCCAGGCCGTCCTTGGTGCGCACCGCCTTGTGGCCCTTGAGCATCGACAGCGGGAAGCCGGTGGGGCTGCTTTCGGGGACGTGGGTGTGGCCCGCCAGGTGCTCGACGAGGTTGAAGGCGATCAGCGTGTCCGTCATCGGGATCTCGACCTGCTGGCCCAGGCCGGTCCTGTCCCGGTGCAGCAGGGCCGCGAGCACGCTGTAGGCGATGGTCAGGGAGGAGACCTTGTCGCCGATGATGGTCGGCAGGTAGACGGGCTCGCCCAGTGCGCGGTCGGCGATGTCCACCAGGCCGGACGCGGCCTGCACGGTCTCGTCGTACGCGGCGTGGCCGGCGCGGTCCGAGTCGCCGCGGAACCCCTGGGCGTGCGCGTAGACGAGCCGCGGATTGCGGGCGGCGATGTCGGCGTACGACAGACCCAGGCGGTGCAGCGCGCCGGGCCGCATGTTCGTGATCAGCACGTCCGCGGTGTCGACCAGGTCGAGCGCGCGCTCCCGGTCGGTCTCGTCCTTGAGGTTGAGGGTCACGCTCCGCTTGTTGCGGTTGACGTTCAGGTTCAGCGGAGTCATGCCCGGTGTCGTGCGGTAGTGGCCCACGCGCACGGTGTCTGCGGGCGACTCGATCTTGATCACGTCGGCGCCCAGGTCACCGAGGATCTGGGCGGCGTACGGGCCCATCACCACGGTCGAGAGGTCGATCACGCGCACGCCGTCCAGAGGGCCGGCGGTGGTGTCCGTGATTTCCGTCATCGTTACCTTCACTCCTAGCTTCACCGCATGTGTGTATCTGGAAACTAAGTTAGCAAGGGCTGGTCTCGAACGGAATGACCAAATAACGAAAAGCGGTATGACCGCAGTGGTCATACCGCTTTATGAGGAGGGTTCTGAGGATTCAGGCGTGCAGAGGCTCGGCGAATACCTCGCAGGCCGTTGTGATGACTTCTTCCAGGTCACCGCCGTCAGCTCGGTCCTTGCGCCAGAACAGGCCGGTCTCCAGTGTCGGATGGAAATCCGAGAAGGGGAGGACCGCCACATTGTCAAGACGGTAATTCTGTACAGGGCTTCTCGAATCCAGCATGGAAATGGAGAATGCCAGACCACTGGCCACTATCTCGGAAACTCCGTCGAAAGTGACGCTGCTCAGTTCGATCCGCTTCTTGATGCCGAGGTCGGACAGTTGCTGGTCGAGCCCGCGGAAATACGCGTTGGTCACGGCCGTGGGGGAGCCCGCGTAGGCGAGGTCGGCCAGCTCCGCCAGCGCGACCGACTCCCGCCCCGGGAACCGGTCCCTGGGCACGACCGCGCCGAGCCGCTCCGACATCACCGGCAACTGTTCCAGGGCGGGGTCACCGCCGACCGGGAGCCGGGCCAGCGTCAGCGCGAGCCGCCCGTCGCACACCGCGTCGACCAGCCGGTCGGTGCCGCCCGGCCAGCGCTTGATCTCGAAACGGTCGCCGACCCGCTCGGCGAGGGCGTCCATCCGTTCGCGCAGGTCCGGATGGATGCCGCTGGGGACGCCGAGCAGCAACGTGGTCCGCTGCGGCCGGGACGTCTCGTCCAGTCGCCACCGGATGGAATCGACCTGCTCCAGAACACCGCGCGCGATCGGCAGCAGCGCCGTGCCGGCCGGGGTGAGCCTCACCCGATGCGTGTCGCGGTCGAACAGCCGGTGCCCGAGCTCGCTCTCGAGATCCTTGATCCGCCGGCTCAGCGGGGACGCCGCCATGTGCAGCTTGCGGGCCGCGGTGGAGAAGTTCAGTTCTTGGGCGACGGCGACGAAGTAGCGCAGGTGTAGGAGCTCCACGCCGCCCACCCTAGCCACCTTCTGCCCAACCCATTGACAAGCCCTTCCCGGGGAGCTGAAGATCGCGCCTGCAAGACCAGGATTGAATCGATTCAAAAGGTAAATCCCAAGAAGGTCGCCCCTCATACCCCCTCCTCGACGCACTCTGGGAAGGTCCCCTCGATGCATAACGTTTCCCGCCGGGCTGCCCTGCGGTCGGCCATAGCCGTGGCCCTCGCACCCACGCTGGGCTCCCTGGTCCTTCCCGGCCTCGCACCGGCCGCGGCCGCCGCGGAGTCCTGGACCGCGAAGTGGATATGGGCGCCGTCCGATTCGACGAACCAGTGGGTCGCCTTCCGCAGGTCGTTCCGGCTGGCTTCCGCACCGACCGAGGCCGTGACGCGGATCGCGGTGGACTCCAAGTACTGGCTGTGGGTGAACGGCACGCTGGTCGTCTTCGAGGGCGGCCTCAAACGCGGCCCCAACCGCACCGACACCTACTTCGACGAGATCGACCTCGCCCCGCACCTCAACAGCGGCGACAACACGATCGCGCTGCTCGTCCGGCACTTCGGCAAGCAGGGCTTCTCGCACCACAGCAGCGGCAAGGGCGGTCTGCTGTTCCAGTCGGACCTCAGGACCGGCACGACGACCACCCGCCTGGTCAGTGACACCGACTGGAAGCACACCGTCCACCCCGGCTACTCCCACGACACCAGTGGTCCGCAGGCGAACTTCCGGCTGCCCGAGTCGAACATCCACTACGACGCCCGCGACGCCACCGCCATCGCGGGCTGGCGGTCCCCGGGATTCGACGACAGCGGCTGGACAGCGCCCACCGGCTTCGGGGCCGCCGGCTCCGCGCCCTGGAACAACCTCGTCCGGCGGCCCATCCCGCTGTTCCGCCACTCCGGCCTGAGGTCCTACATCAACGCCTCCGCCCTCCCCGGCACCGGCCAGGGCTCCACCGCGATCTCGGCCGCCCTCCCGTCCAACATCCAGGTCACCCCGTACCTCAAGGTGGACGCTCCGGCCGGCGCGGTCATCGGGATCCGGACCGACCACTACGACGACGGCGCCAACCTGACCGGGATCGAGCCCGGGACCGGCTACAACGTCCGCTCCACCTACGTCTGCACCGGCGGAGTCCAGGAGTTCGAGTCGCTGGGCTGGATGAGCGGCACCGCGGTCCGGTACACCGTCCCGGCCGGTGTGACGATTCTGGAGCTGAAGTACCGGGAGAGCGGCTACGACACCGACTTCGCTGGCTCGTTCAGCAGCGACGACGCCTTCCTCGACACCCTGTGGTCCAAGGCCGCCCGCACGATGTACGTCAACATGCGGGACAACTACATGGACTGCCCGACCCGCGAGCGCGCCCAGTGGTGGGGCGACGTGGTCAACCAGCTCAAGGAGGGCTTCTACACCTTCGACACCAGATCCCACGCGCTCGGCGCGAAGGCCATCTCCCAGCTTGTCTCCTGGCAGGAGTCCGGCGGGGTGCTCTACTCCCCGATGCCGTCGGTGATCTGGACCGCCGAACTGCCCGTCCAGATGCTCGCCTCGGTCTGGTCCTTCTGGACCTACTACCTCCACACCGGCAACGCCGACGCCGTCACCCGGGCCTACCCGGCGGTGAAGAAGTACCTGAACCTGTGGAGCCTGGACGGCGACGGCCTGGTCGCCCACCGCGCGGGGGACTGGGACTGGCAGGACTGGGGCAGCGACATCGACGCCCGCGTCCTCGACAACTGCTGGTACTACCTGGCCCTGGACACGGCCGCCAAGCTGGCAGACCTCAGCGGCAGCAGCGGCGATGCGGCCGGCTGGAAGGCCCAACGGGACAGCATCAAGGCCAACTTCGACCGCGTGCTGTGGAACGCCTCCGGCAACGAGTACCGCTCACCCGGCTACACCCGTGGCACCGACGACCGGGCCAACGCCCTGGCCGTCGTCGCGGGCCTGGCTCCCGCCTCCCGCCACCGTGCCGTCACCGAGGTGCTGCGCACCCACCTCAACGCCAGTCCGTACATGGAGTTCTACGTCCTGGAGGCGCTGTATCTGATGGGCGCGGCCACCGTCGCCGAGGAGCGGATGCGCAACCGCTTCGCCGCCCAGGTCGCCGACCCCGCCTGCCACACCCTGTGGGAGCTGTGGGACAAGGCCGCGGGCACCGACAACCACGCCTGGAACGGGGGGCCGCTGTACGCGCTGTCCGCGTACGCCGCCGGTGTGCGCCCCACCCGGCCCGGCTGGACGACGTACGAGGTGATCCCGCAGACCGGCACGCTCACGAAGATCGACACGGTCACGCCCACCGTCCAGGGCGACATCCGCTTCGGCATCCGGCGCGACGGCACCCGGGTCACCCTGACGCTCACCTCACCGAACGGAACGACCGCTCGCGTGGGCGTCCCCACATACGGCGGCTCCCAGCCCCTCATCGAGGCGAACGGCACCACCGTCTTCAGCGGCGGCTCTTTCAGGGGCGGCGTCAGCGGTCTCGGCCGGGACGGCAAGGACTCCTCGTACGTGTACTTCACCGTCCGGCCCGGCACCTGGACCTTCACGGCGACGGGCACCGGCCGACTCGACAACCTCGCTCTGGGCAGGCCCGTCACCGGCAACAACAGCCTGGAGAACAGCGACTGGGGCAGAGACAGGCTCACCGACGGCAAGCTCACGAGCCTGACCGGGGCGAAGGGCTTCACCAGCAAGGAGTTCGCCTCCGCCGACGTCGGCGCGAACCCCGTGTGGGTGGAGATCGACCTCGGTTCGGACACGGACCTCGACGCCGTACGGCTCTTCCCCCGCACCGACACGTCCGCGGCGGGCGGCGGTACGGCGGGTTTCCCCGTCGACTTCACTCTGCAGACCCGGGGTGACGGCTCCGGTACGTACACCACCGTCCGCACGGTCACCGGCCAGAGCAACCCTCGCGGGCTCGTCCAGACCTACGGTTTCAAGACGACCACTGCCCGCCATATCCGTCTGCGGGCCACCAGGCTCGGCGCGCCCGCCGTCGACGAGTCCGCCGCGTACCGTCTCCAACTCGCCGAACTCACGGTCCCCACCGCCGCGACCACCGTCACCGGCAACTACACCCTGGAGAACGGCGACTGGGGCAAGACCCGCGTCCTGGACGGCACCACCACCAGCGTGGCCGGCGCCAAGGGCTTCACCAGCATCGACTTCTCCTCCGCCGACGTCAGCGACACGCCGGTGTGGATCGAGGTCGACCTGGGCGCCGACCGGGCGATCGGCAGCGTCACCCTTCATCCGCGCACCGACACGTCTGCCGCGGGCGGCGGTACGGCGGGTTTCCCCGTCGACTTCACCCTGCAGACCCGGGGTGACGGCTCCGGTACCTACACCACCGTCCGCACCGTCACCGGCCAGAGCAACCCCGGGGGAGCCGCCCAGACCTACACCCTCACCTCCGCCACCGGCCGCTACCTGCGCCTGCGCGCCACCAGGCTGGGTGCACCCGCCGCCGACGAGACGACCAGGTTCCGTTTGCAGCTCGCCGAGATACGCGTCGGACAGGACGTCGTACGCCGACCCCGGAGCGGCCGGCCTAGAGAGACGGAGGGGCCGTGGTCCGGCGCGGCACGAGCGTGGGGGAGAGCATGACCCGGCTCGACGGCCGGTGACGGTCGGCGATCCGGTCCAGCAGGAGGCGTACGGAGTTCCTGCCCATCTCGTGCCCCGCCTGGTCGACGCTGGTCAGTGAGATCGGGCCGAGCGCGGCGAAGGTGGTGTTGTCGTAGCCGGCCACCGAGATGTCGCCGGGGACGGACAACCCGGCCTCGCCGACCGCTTCCAGGACACCCATGGCGACGACGTCGGCCCCGGCGAAGACGGCCGTGGGCCGGTGCGGGCGGGTCAGCAGTTGCTTCGCGCCCTCGTAGCCGCCTTCCTGGGTGTAGCTGGTGGAGACGACATCGATCGACTCCTCCAGGCCGAGCGCCCGCATGGCCAGCCGGTATCCGTCGGCACGCCGGGCGTTGGGCATCTCCGCGAGGCGTGCGGGATCGGTTTCGTGATGATCGATGTGGGCGATCCGGCGATGCCCGAGACCGGCGAGATGGCCGACGACCAGGGACGCGCCCTCGATGTCGTCGTCGGCCACCGTGTCGTACAGCGGAGACGACCCGTGCCGGCCGATGACGACGGTCGGCACGGCGGAGGCCACATGCTCCAGGCGGTCTCGCGACGACACGGGGGCGACCAGGACGATGCCGTCCATGCCGCGGTCGATCATCGCCTCGGTGACGCGGGCCTCGGCCTTTTCGCCGTTGCAGCCCGGTCCGAGGAACACCTGGTACTCGGTGTCCTCCAGCGAACCCGTGATGCCGTCGAGGATCTCGGGGAAGAAGGGGTTGCGGATGTCGGGCAGCATCACGCCGATGGTGTACGTCTGGCCACGCAGGGCCCTCGCGCCCGCGTGCGGACGGTAGCCCAGTTCATCGATCGCGCGCCGCACCTTGGCACGCATCTCGGGGCTGGCTCCGTAGGCGTTGCGCAGCACCTTGGAGACGGCGGTCGTGGAGACATGGGCGTGACGCGCGACGTCGACGATGGTGACTCTGCGACGTGGTGCTGGCGGCTCCATCCGGTCCCTTGCCTCTCTGGGAAACGCTGCCGCCGAGTGTATGCCCGGCATCTTGACGTCCCGCAGGGTGCTCTCTAGGGTCGGGCCCACCCTTCTTCGGAAAACGTTACCCACGATCGACCGCAGGGCGACATCCACCTCACGTGCCAGGCCGGATTGGGCTCTGGACAACGCGATTTTGAATCGATTCAATATGGGAGGAAGCAGGCGTGAGTCATGATGCAGTGCGTCGCCGGACCGTGCTCGCCGCGACGGCCGGTGTCGTGTCGGTAGGGGCCGGTGCCACGGGAGGCGGCACGAGTGCCGCCGCGGAAGCGTCCCGCCTTCCGGAGGGCCACGCGGTGGGAGCGCTGACCGTCGAACACCGCACCGATCCCCTCGGCATGGACGCGAACAGGCCGCGCTTCGGGTGGCGCATCCGGTCGGCGACCCGTGGCCGGAGCCAGGGGTCGTACCGGATCCTCGTGGCGAGCTCGCCCGACAGGCTCTCCGCCGCCCGCGCGGACGTCTGGGACAGCGGGCGCGTCCGCTCCTCCGACTCCGTGGCCGTCCGCTACGAGGGCAAGCCGCTCAGCGCCTCCACCCGCTACCACTGGACCGTCACCGTCTGGGACGCGGAAGGCCGTCCGGTCGGTGTCGCGTTCCCGTCCGCGTTCGAGACCGGCCTGATGAGCACCGACGGTGTGGCCGGGTGGGACGGCGCGCAGTGGATCGGGATGAAGGGGAAAGCGCCCGGCTCGGCCGGTGCTCCCATGCTGCGGCGGGAGACACCCCTCAGGACCGACGGCCGGCGGCGGGTGCGCGAGGCGAGGCTGTACGTCTCGGCTCTCGGGGTCTACGACGCCTACGTCAACGGACACCACGTGACCGTCCCGCAGGACGGCGGCACCACGATCGAACTGCTGCCCCCGGGCTGGACCAACTACGACGCCCGCATCAATTACCTGACGTACGACGTCACGGATCTCGTGACGCGGGAACAGGCGGTCACCCTCGCCTTCGTCCTGGGCAACGGCTGGTACAACGGCCGGGTCTCCGAGGGCAGCACGTACTACTCGAAGGACGGCAACGCCCTCGCGGTCAAGGCCAAGCTGCTGCTCCGGTACGCCGACGGCACGTCGCAGTCGGTCGTCACCGAGCCGGACGGCACCTGGAAGGCCACCGACACCGGCCCCTACCGGGCCGACGACATCTACGACGGCCAGACCTACGACGCCCGGAAGGAACTGCCGGGCTGGACGGCGCCCGGATTCGACGACAGCGCGTGGGCGGACGTGCAGCGCGTCGCCTTCGAGGACAAGTACCCGGACGTGCGACTCCTCGCCTACCCGGCCGAGACGGCGCGCCTCATGCCGAAGTGGGACCGCCGGCCGCGGTCGATCACCGTGGCCACCGGGGTGACCGGCCAGGACGACAGCCCCAATGGCAAGGGGAGCATCGTCGTGGACCCCACCCGGACGGTGACCGACCCGGAGCAGGCGGCCTCCGCCGCTGTCACGATCGGCAGCGGCGAGACCGCCGTCTTCGACCTCGGCCAGAACATGGTCGGCGTCGCCCGCTACCGCCTGCGCGGCCCGGCCGGCGCCCGGGTCGAGTTCAGGTTCGGCGAGATGCTCAACGACGACAGCGCCGGCGCGGACGGCCCCGAGGGCTCCCTCTACCGGGCCAACCTCCGCAGTGCCAAGGCGACCAGCACGTACATCCTCAAGGGCGACCGGCACGGCGAGACCCATCAGGACGCCCTGACCTTCTACGGTTTCCGCTACGTGTCGGTCACCGCGACGGAGACCGTCACGATCACCGGTCTGACCGGCAAGGCGGCCACATCCGCGATCCGCGAGACCGGCAGCCTCACCACGAACGATCCCGACATCGACCGGCTGATGAGCAACATCCGTTGGGGCCAGCGCGGCAACTACCTCTGGGTGCCCACCGACTGCCCCCAGCGCGACGAACGCCTCGGCTGGACCGGCGACACCCAGGTCTTCGCCATGACCGGCCTGTACAACGCGGACGCCGGCGTCTTCCTCCGCCACTTCCAGGACACCGTCGTCGACTCCCAGACCATCTACGGCACGGACAAAGCACAGTTCACCGGAGTGGCCCCCGGCGGGCGGTACAACTTCCCCGACGGCGGCAGCGGTTGGGCGGACTGCGGGGTCGTCCTCCCATGGACCGTATGGCAGATGACGGGTGACGCGACCGTCGTCGAGGCCAACTGGCCTGCGATGACCCGCTACCTGGACTGGATCCGGGAGCGGACCGGTGACACCTACGCCGGTCAGGGGTCACTCACCGGCGACTGGCTGGCACCGCAGAAGACCAGCGCCCAGCTCATGAGCGACGTCTACTACGGCTACTCCGCGCGGTTGATGGAGCAGATGGCCCGGGCGATCGGCCGGAGCGCGGAAGCGGAGTCGTACCAGCGCCTCTTCGGACGGATCAGGAAGGCGTTCATCGCCAAGTACCTGAGCACCGAGGGCGGCCAGGTCACGGTGAGGTCCAGCCTGGGCGAGGCCTCCCCGATCGAACCGGGCGCCGACCCGAACCAGAAGACGGAGGACAACAGCCAGACGGCGCTGCTGTGGGTCCTCAAGCTCGGCTTCTACGAGACACAGGCGCAACGCCGCGCGCTCGTCGGGCACTTGGCCGACAACATCGGCAACGACGCGGCCTACAAGGCGGCGCACCCGGACAGCAGCCGGGTCAGGTACGCCGAGAACACGCTGTCCGTCGGCTTCCTGGGCGTCAACGTCCTGGCCCCCGTCCTGTCCGACGAGGGCCGCGCCGACCTGGCGTACGAGCTGCTGCACCAGGACGCCCTGCCGTCCTGGCTGTACTCGGTGAAGAACGGCGCCACCACCGTCTGGGAGCGCTGGAACTCCTACTCCGAGGACGCCGGCTTCGGCCCGGTCAGCATGAACTCCTTCAACCACTACGCCTACGGCGCGATCATGGAGTGGATGTACACGCACATGGCCGGCATCGCCCGTGACCCGGACAGCCCCGGCTTCAAGCACTTCCTGCTCCGGCCCCACCTCGACCCCACGGGCAGGATCACGCGGGTGGCGGGCTCGTACGAGTCGCCGTACGGCGAGATCAGAAGCGCGTGGGAGGTCGTCGAGGCGGGGCGGGCCCTGGCGTACGAGGCGGTCGTGCCCGCCAACAGCGAGGCGACCGTGCGCCTTCCGGCGGCATCCGCCGATGCCGTCCGTGAGGGACGCACCCCGCTGGCCCGGGTGCCCGGAGTGCGCTTCCTCGGATTCGAGGACGGGGTCTGCGGGTACCGCCTGCCGTCCGGTCGGTACCGGCTGACTGCCGCATTGCGCTGATGTCCCGCCCGGGCCCGACGTAGTTCGCGGCGCCTCCGCACGGGCACTCCTTCCTGCCCCTGAGGTCAGCCGCTCCGGTCCGCCTCCGGTCCGGCGAGGGCTGCCGGGCCCGAGCGGCGCATGGCCTGGTCGAGGGCGTCGTGCTCGGGCGGGGCGGGCAAGGGGCCGCGGGCGGGGGCCTCGAAGGACTGGATGAACAGGGCGACGACGCGGCGCCAGGTGTCCGGGGCCGCGTCGCCGGCGGCGTTGACGACACCGGCGTTGGCCATGTGCACCAGCACCAGGTCCGATGGATCGAAGTCCGCACGCAGCCGGCCGGTCGCCTTGGCCCGGCCGATGAGCTCGATGTAGGCCTCGTACGCCGCGTCGCGGCGCTCCTCCAGGGCCTTGGCGGTGGGGAAGGTCATGGTCA
>NZ_JBHUQX010000339.1:0-10608 GCF_042674225.1 Streptomyces sp. NPDC056948 | reverse complement strand
GGTGAGTTCACGTGGGGTGGCGACCAGTTCCACACCGGCATCCCGGCAGGCCGCGCTCACCACGTCGGCCGAGGTGGTGAGCGCGCCGGTGTGCGACTGCGCGCTGCGTGCGGAGGCGTCGCCGCGTCCGGCGGTGAGCAGCACGACGGGTTTCCCGGCGTCGGCGGCCGCCTCGGCGAAGGCGCGTCCGTCGCCGAAGTCCTCGGCGTAGACCGCGATGGCCTGAGTGCCCTCGTGCCGGGCGCAGTCGGCGAGCAGGTCGACGAGCGTGACGTCTGCCTGGTTGCCGAGCGACACGAACCGGGAGAAGCCGAGGCCGTGCGGGCGGAAGCGGAGCTGGAGTTCGAGGGCGAGGTTGCCGCTCTGGCTGAGCAGCGCGACGCCGCCGGGGGTGAACGTGTCGGAGGCCAGGAAGAGGTCGGTGGTGTTGTCGGCGATCCCCAGGCAGTTGGGCCCGACCATCACGGCACCGGCCGCACGGACCCGTTCGGCGACGGCCTGCTGCCGGATCCGCCCCGCGTCACCGGTCTCGGCGAATCCGGCGGTGATCGCGACGATCGCCCGGGCCCCGCACCGCAGGGCCTCGTCGACGGCGTCCTCGAAACCGGCGGCGGGCACGGAGACCACCGCCAGGTCGACGGGTTCGCCGACCGCGCTCAGGCTGGGGGCGACGGTGCGGCCGAGCACCGTGCCGCCGCGGCGGTTGACCAGGTGCACGGGACGGCGACCGTTGGCGCGGATGGCCTGGGCGGCTATCGCATGGCCGTACTTGGCCGGGTCGTCGCTGGCTCCGACGACGGCGACGGAGACGGGGTCGAAGAGGGCCGAGAGGTCACGTCCCATGTCACTTCTCCAGCCGCAGCGCGGAGTTGGGGCAGGTGGCGACGGCGGCCTCGGCGGCCTCCTCGTCGCCGTCCGGCACCTCGGCCGGGCGGACCTGCGCATAGCCCCACTCGTCGAGCTCGATCAGCTCGGGTGCGGGTTCCTGGCAGAGGCCGTAGCCATGGCAGCGGGTGGAGTCCAGCAGGAGTTTCATGGCGGGTCCTTTCAGAGCGGCGGGGGCTGGGGCCGTGAGGGGAGCGGGGTGTGGTTCAGGGCACGGGCACGGTGAAGCGGCGCCCGTCCTCCGGTGCGGCGCCTTCGCAGGCGGGGCAGCCGGGGCGGCGGTGGGTGTCGATCCGGTCCGGGAAGTGGGTGAGGAGGGTGCCCGCGATACGGGCGGCGGCATCGAGCAGCCCGCAGGCCCCGCGTCCCGGCAGTTGCTCCGACCAGCGGCGCAGCTTGCCGACCGCGTCGTGGCCGGCCTCGCCGCGTGCGACGGCCGCGAGGGTCCTGGCCAGTGCCCCGGTGCCGGAGACGCACACCCCGCACTGCCGGGCGCTCTGTGCCGCGAGATAGGCGACGGCCTCGACGGCCACGGCGAGCGGGCAGTCGTCCGGACCGGCGAAGTGCAGCGCTCCGCAGCCGAGCGCACCGCCGACCGTGCGCAGGTGGTCCTGGTCGAGCGGCAGGTCCGTCCAGCCCTCGCCGTACAGACCGCCGAACAGGCCGCCCAGCAGGACCGCTTCCGCTCTGCCGTATCCGCAGAGGTCGGCGAGGACCTTCAGATGCGTACCGGCGGGCACCTCGACGAGCGCCGCGTCGGCGGCACCCGAGAGGGTCACCAGATGCGCGCCGGCGACGAGGGCCGTGGCATCGGGCCGCGCGTGCATCACCGCGATACGGGCCAGGGTCTCCACGTTGGCGACGAGGGTGGGCGCGCCCCCGACACCGCTTTCGAACGGACGCGGTGGTTTCGCGGCCGGCAGGGCCGGGCCGCCGTCGATCCGTCGTACGACCGCGGTCTCCTCCCCCGCGACGTAGGTGTGCTCCGTCCGTACGACGTCCACGCGCAGGTCGGAAGGCCGCTCGGCGAGCGCGCGCCGGACGGCCTGCTCGGCCAGGTCGTCGGAGAGGTACACACAGCCGCGTCCGGCCCGGGTGACGGCGGCCGCCAGCCGCAGTCCGTCCAGGACGGCGTGCGGCCGGTGACGCAGCAGCCAGCGGTCCTTGACGGAGCCGGGTTCGCCCTCTTCGCCGTTGGCGACGACGACGTGCGGACCTGGTGCGTCACGGACGGCGCGGAGCTTGACGGCGGCGGGGAATCCGGCGCCGCCGCGGCCGCGCAGCCCCGCGGCGTCGATCAGGTCGAGCAGCCGGTCGGGTGCGGGCAACGGCGCGTAGCCGCCCCTGGCGAGATACCGGGAGAGGTCCTCGGCGCCGGAAGGCGACGGGACGAGGACGCCTTCGGGGAGGAGGGAGAACACGGCGGTCACAGGGTGCTCCCGAGCTCGGCGTGTCCCAGGGGTGCGCGAGACCTCAGCCGGACCAACGCCCGCTCCAGCTCCCGCCGTTGTGCGGCGGTGCGCTCGTAGCCGGCCCCGGGCAGGCCGATCAGCATGCGGTGGTGGTCGAGGACGACCTCCCCGGCCAGCAGCGCGGCTCGCGGATCGGCGGCCTCGGATCCGGTGGCGGCCTGGACGACCAGCTCGGTGACCTCGCCCAGGTAGCGCAGCCAGCCGCGCTGTGTGCCGCGCAGCACCAGCCGCTCGACCCGCTGCCGCTCGGCGGCGACGAGGGGCGACGGCGGGCGGCCGTCCGCCCGGGCCCGCAGGGCGGCCACCGCGGTGGGCAGCTCCTGTTCGGGTTCGGGCGTGAGGCCGAGCCAAACCAGACTTCGGCGAGCGCTCATGCGTGCCTCCGGGGTCGCGTCGTCTCCGGGTGGTCCGGAGGCGGGGGTGGCGCGGCGATGACGTGAGTGGGGGTGCTCCGGCGCCGTGACGAGAAGGGCGGGGGAGCTGTACGGGGCGGGGTGTGCCTGGGCATCCGTCGTCGGGTCCCGGCCATCCGCCTGCCACGAGACTAACTAACTAATTAGTCAGCCCACAAGTCTTGACTTGCTCCCGCAACGGTCCCAGTCTGACTAACCAATCAGTCAGCCGGATCCGGCAGCTCTTGGAGCCGTACCGGCCACAGCCTCACCGCCCATCGCCGCCGCAGCGGCGCGGAGGAGGACCCCCAATGCACCCCTCGACCACCCGGGCAGAGACCGTCACCTCTTCCCCTCCGGAGTCGCCGCTCGAGCACCCCGGGGAAGCGCTGCCCGCCCGCTACTACACCGATCCGGCGATCGCGAAGGCCGAGACCGACCGCGTCTTCGCCAAGTCCTGGCAGCTCGTCTGCCACGAGTCCGACCTGCCGGGGCCCGGCGCCCGGCTCGCCGCCACCGCCGCCGGCCGGGAGGTACTGGTCGTCCGGACCGAGGACGGCGGCCTCGCGGCCCATCTCAATGTCTGCCGGCACCGCGGCACCCGCCTGGTCTCCGCCCCCGAGCCGTCGGGCAAGGCGATCCGCTGCCCGTACCACGGCTGGACGTACAAACTGGACGGACGGCTGGTCGGCGCCCCCGAGGCCCGCCGGATCCCCTGCCTGGACAAGCCCGAGCTCGGGCTGCACCCGGTCAATGTCGAGTCCTTCCTCGGCTTCGTCTTCGTCAACCTCGACCTCGAGGCGACGCCGCTCTCCGAGACCTGCGCCGGGCTCGCCGAGGCCGTCGGGCACTACGCGGGGCCCGGTCTCGTGCCCGTCGGCAAGCACCGCATCCACGATCTGACCGGCGGCGAGGAGCAGAACGCCAACTGGAAGGTGATCGTCGACAACTATCTGGAGGGCTACCACGTCCCCGTGGCCCACCCCTCCCTCATGCGACTGCTCGACTACCAGGCGTACACGGTGGACGTACGGGAGAACTACGTACTCTTCGAGTCCCCACTGCGCGACAAGCCGTCCTCGAACTGGACCGAGCGGCTCTACCAGCGGCTGGCGACCCCCATGCCGGGGCTGGCCGAGGCCGACCGGCGGGTCTGGCGGTACGCCGTGATCTATCCCAACACGCTCATCGACTTCTACCCTGACCACGTGCTCGCGTGGACCGCCCTCCCCACCGCCCAGGACCGGGCGGCGATCCCCGGTGCCTTCTACACCAAGCGCGGCGAGGACGTCCGCACCCGGCTGGCCCGGCGGCTCAACATCCACATCGGCTGGGTCACCAACGACGAGGACGCAGAGCTGGTGGAACGGGTGCAGGCCGGGATGCGCACCCCCGGTTTCGAGCCGGGTCCGCTCTCGCAGCGCGAGGCCGCCGTCGGCTGGTTCGCCCGCCGGGTCCGGGAGGACCTGGAGGGAATCACCGAGTGAAGCCCTTCGGAGCAGCGGGATCACCTCATCCGCGCGACGCCGCCGTCCGGCTCCCGTCGTCCTTACCGCGCACCCTCTGACCTGCGCGTACGCACCCTCCCCAGACCGGTCTTCACTGCGGAATCAGGGCCTGAAGTGAGCCGACCAGCCGGTCCCGCCCTGGAGTTGTGCCGTTCCTCGACGGAGAGGACGCTTCATGTCCCCCGAGGCAATACCGCCGTCCCGCCGTGCCGTGCTGCGGGCGGGCGCCTGCGGCCTGCTGGGCGCCGCGGCCGGCGGCTGCGGGTTCATGCCCGCGAAGAAACCCGACGCCGACCGGCTCGCCCCGGTCGAGCCGCGCGTCGACGGCGATCTCGTCTACTTCAACTGGGCCGACTACGTCGACCCGGCCGTGTTCAAGGGCTTCGAGAAGGAGTACGGCGTCAAGATCATCCAGTCGAACTTCGACTCGATGGAAGGCATGGTCGCCAAGCTCAACGCCGGCAACCGCTACGACATCGTCTTCCCCTCGGCCAAATGGGCCCAGCGCCTGGTCCGCGGCGGCCGGCTGCGCCGTATCGACCACTCCCACCTCACCAACGCTCGCGCCGTGTTCGGCACCTACGACTACTTCGCCGACCCCTGGTACGACCCCGGCTCGGCGCACACGATCCCCTTCACGGCGTACAAGACCGGTATCGGCTGGCGTCGCGACCGGATCGGCGAGCTCGCCGACAGTTGGCGGGACCTGTGGAACGACAAGGCCAAGGGCAAGGTCTTCCTGCTGGACGACCGTGACGAGGTGCTCGGCATGGGTGCCCTCGCGCTCGGTCTCGACGTCAGTTCCGGTGACACCGGCGACCTCGACCGGATCACCTCGCTGCTGGGCACCCTCCGACCGCGGCTGCGCGGCTTCTCCAGCGACAGCTACAACAACCTCCTCAACGGCAACGCGCTGATCCAGCAGGCGTGGAGCGGCGACATGGCCGCCATGCTCAACCAGGCCGAGGACCCGTCCG
Organism: Streptomyces sp. NPDC056948; assembly: GCF_042674225.1. Classification (NCBI taxonomy): domain Bacteria; kingdom Bacillati; phylum Actinomycetota; class Actinomycetes; order Kitasatosporales; family Streptomycetaceae; genus Streptomyces; species Streptomyces sp. NPDC056948. Next base: position 5,374 of record NZ_JBHUQX010000339.1, on the reverse strand, counting down.
TGTTCGGGTTCCAGGCCCCCAAGGAGGGCACGCCGATCAACTCCGACTGCTACGCCATCCCCTGGAACGCGCCCCACCCCGGCACCGCGATGCTGTTCATCGACTACATGCTGCGGCCGGAGAACGTGAAGAAGAACATCGAGTACATCGGCTACCCGATGCCGGTCCAGGGCTCCGAGAAGATCTACGCCGACCTGGTCGAGCCCTTCCCCGAGTGTCTGGTCACCGAGGCGGACCTGAAGGCCGACCTGTTCTTCCGCAACGGCGGCCGCGCGGCGGAGGACGCCCGCGACACCGCCTGGACCCATGTGAAGGCGGGCTGAGACATGGCACTGCCGCGCCACCCCTCCCGCGCCCGCCGCCGGGATGCCGACGGCACCCGCATCTGGACCTGGCTCATGCTGCCCGGCACGATCTGGATGACCGGCTTCCTGATCGCCTCGCTCGTCCTCGTCGCCGTCCTCGCGGTCGGCACCACCGACGAGCTCGGCAATCCGCGCTTCGGCTTCGACCTCGCCGGCGTGCGCGCCCTCGCGGACCCCGCCTACACCGAGGTCCTGGCCCGCTCCCTCGGCTACGCGCTGCTGACCTGCCTGGTCAGTCTGCTGATCGCCTACCCGGTGGCGTACACCATCGCCCTGCACGGCGGGCGGTACAAGCACGCGCTGATCGCCGCGATCGTGGTCCCGTTCTTCGCCAACTACCTGGTCCGGATGTACGGCTGGTCGGTGGTCCTCTCCGACGACGGGCCCGTGCTGCGCACCCTGCGCGCGGTGGGTCTCGCCGACGCCGGCACGAAGATCCTCAACAGCGGCTTCGGCGTGGTCGCGGGACTCGTCTACGGCTTCGTCGTCTTCATGATCATCCCGCTGTACGCGGCCCTGGAACGGCTGGACGTCTCCCTCATCGAGGCCGGCCGCGATCTGTACGGCGGCCCGGTCCGCACCTTCTTCTTCGTCACCCTGCCCGCCACCCGGCAGGGCGCGGCGGCCGGGCTCGTCCTGGTCTTCCTGCCCGCGATGGGCGACTTCGTCAGCGCACAGCTCATGGGAGGCCCGGACCAGATCATGATCGGCAACCTGATCCAGGACAAGTTCTTCCAGGGCCAGAACTGGCCGCTCGGCTCCTCCCTCACCATGCTGCTGATGCTGGTCCTGCTGATCGGGATGCTCGGCTATCTGCGGCGGACCCGCAAGGACGAGGCGGAGGCACGCCGATGACCCTGCTCCGGCTCCCCTCCCCCACCGCCCCGGCCCGTCCGGCCGCCGGGACCCGTACGCGGCGCGGCCGGGCAAACCGCAGGCCCCGCGTCCTCGTCGCGGTCACCGGACTGTTCTTCGCGCTGCTCTACCTGCCCATCGCCGTGGTGGCGCTGTTCTCCTTCAACTCCAAGAAGTCCCTGACGGTGTTCGACGGGTTCAGCCTGCGCTGGTACCGCGCCTTCGCTCAGGACGACGTCCTCATCGCCTCCCTCACCACCAGCCTGCGCGTCTCCCTGGTGGCGATGGCCGGCTCACTGGTCCTCGGGGTGGCGCTCGCGCTCGGCCTGGTCCGGTGCCGCACCCGGCTGGGCTCGCTGGCCGGCCTTGTCATGCTGGTGCCGCTGATCACGCCGGAGATCGTCACGGGCGTGGCGTCGATGCTGCTGTTCAAGGGACTGGGCGTGCCGCTGTCCACCGGCACGGTGATGCTCGCCGAGATCACCTTCTCCATCTCGTACGTCACGGTCGTCCTCCGCTCGCGGGTCGCCGCGCTGAACCCGGAGGTGGAGGAGGCCGCGATGGACCTCGGGGCCACGCGGTGGCAGGCGGTCCGGCTGGTGACACTGCCGGCGCTGCTGCCCGCCGTGCTGGCGAGTGCCGTGCTGATCTTCGCGCTGGTCTTCGACGACTTCGTGCTCGCCTACTTCACCACCGGCGTCGACCCGCAGCCGCTCTCGGTGCGGATCTACTCGGCGATCCGCTTCGGGGTGCAGCCCACCATCAACGCGGTCGGCACCCTGATGCTCGCGGGCTCCATCGCCCTGATCGCCCTGGCCCTGTTCATCCCGCGCCTCTTCGGCCGCCGCGGCGGCCTCGACCTCTTCTCCGGGAAGTGATCCATGGACGCGACCCCCGCCGTCCGGCTCGACGGCGTCTCCAAGCAGTTCGCCGACTCCTACGCCGTCCACCAGCTCGATCTCGACATCGAGGCCGGCCATTTCTTCTCCCTGCTGGGCCCGTCCGGCTGCGGCAAGACCACGACGCTGCGCATGATCGGCGGGTTCACTGACCCCACCGAGGGATCGGTGCTGCTCGGCGGCGAGGACGTGACGGCGCTGCCGCCGGACAAGCGCAACGTCAACACGGTCTTCCAGAGCTACGCCCTCTTCGACCATCTGAGCATCGCCGACAACGTGGGCTTCGGCCTCAAGCGCAAGGGCGTCGCCAGGGCGGAGATCCGGCAGCGGGTCGGCGAGATGCTGGAGCTGATCCAGCTCGCCGGCCTGGCCGACCGCAAGCCCGGCACACTCTCCGGCGGTCAGCGGCAGCGCGTCGCGCTGGCCCGCGCGCTGGTCAACCGTCCGGCCGTCCTGCTCCTCGACGAGCCGCTGGCCGCCCTCGACCTGAAGCTGCGCCGGCAGATGCAGGTGGAGCTGAAGCAGATCCAGCGCGAGGTCGGCATCACCTTCGTCTTCGTCACCCACGACCAGGACGAGGCGCTGACCATGTCCGACCGGATCGCCGTGATGAACGAGGGCCGCATCGAGCAGTGCGGCACGCCCGAGGACATCTACGAGCACCCCGCCACCAGCTTCGTCGCCTCCTTCATGGGGACCTCCAACCTGATGACCGGCACCTACCGGGGCGGTGAAGTGGCGCTGGAGAAGGGGCCCGCCCTGCCCGTCGGCCCTCGTTCCGAGATCGCGGACGGCACCGCCGTCAGCGTGTCCGTACGCCCCGAGAAGATCTGGCTGTCGGACTTCGAGCCCGGCATGTCGATGCTGAGCGGTGTCGTCCGCGAGACCGTCTACAGCGGCCCGACCACGACCTATCTGATCGAACTCGCCCCGGGCGTCACCCTGTCGGTGCTGGAGCAGAACACGGACCGTGCGCGCATGGAGGACCGCTGGTGCGGCGGCGAGACGGTGGAGTTCGGCTGGCGGCCCGAGCACTGTCTGGTGCTGGCCTGACAGTTCCCCCTTCCGTAGCCGAATCTGTGCAGACGAAAGCGAAGCTGATGCATCACGACGTGATCGTGCTCGGTGCCGGTCTTGCCGGGCTCGCCGCCGCCCGGGACCTGGCCGCCGCCGGCACCGACGTGCTCGTCCTGGAGGCCCGCGACCGGGTCGGCGGCCGGGTCGAGCAGACCCGCACCCCCGACGGCCGTACCGTCCAGCTCGGCGGTGAGGTCGTCGGCCACGGGCACACCGCCTATCTCCGACTCGCCGAGGAGCTCGGCCTGAAGCTGGTTCCCAGCTATGTCGCCGAACCCGGCCGCATGACCCGTGCCACTCCGGAGGGCAGCTCGGCGGGCGATCCGCCGCACTGGTTCGGCCCCGGCGACTCGGCCCTGCACGAGCGCCTGAGCGCCGAGTTCACCGGCCTGGCCGCGACTGTCGACCCCGACGACCCGTGGTCGCATCCGGACGCGACCGCCCTGGACCGGCTGTCGGTCGCGGACTGGCTGCGCTCCCGGCAGGCCACGCCCGCCGTGGTACGCCTGTGGGACATCGGCCAACTCGCCCTGGCCGGCGGCTCCTACGAGCGGATCTCCCTGCTGGCGGCGTTGCGCAAGAGCGCGGCGGTCCCCGGGCCGGGCACGGGCGACTACGACTACGAGGAGTGGGAGGGACTGCGACTGGCCGACGGGTCGGCGACACTCGCCGAGGTCATGGGCCGCGAGCTGGGAGCGCGCATCCGGCTCGGCTCCCCCGTCGCCGCCCTGGACATCCGCCCGGACCGTTGCGCCGTGCGCCTGGTCACCGGCGAGGTCCTCACCGCGACGGCCGTGGTGAGCGCCCTCCCGGTGGGCCCGCTGCGGTCCGTCGCGATCAGCGGGGTCGGCGAGGCCCGGCTCGCCTCCCTGCACCGCCAACGCCACGCGACGGCCGCGAAGTTCGCCGCCGTCTACGACCGTCCCTTCTGGCGGGACGCCGATCTGAACGGACTGTCCGAGGCCGAGGGCGTGCTGGGCAGCACCTGGCCGCAGAACGAGGGCGTCCTGTCGGCCCTGATCCCGCCCGAGCGCTACGGCGTCCTGCTCGGCACCCCGCCGCAGCTCCGTACCCCCGAGCTGCTCGCCGAGATGGCCGGCATGTTCGGCGACGAGGCGCTCCGCCCGACCGCCTGCCATCTGCGGCTGTGGGGCACCGACCCGTGGACCCAGGGCTACGTCACCCAGTGGCCACCGGGCGAGGTCATGGCGGTCGGCCCGCTGCACGGCACCCATGAACCGCCGTTCTACGTCTGCGGCTCCGACCAGTGGGTCGCCGGATACATGGAGGGCGCCGTCCGCACCGGCCGCGCCGCCGCCGAGGAGGCCCTGCGCCGTGGCTGACACCTCCGACCTCGCGCATGTCCTCAACCACATCGGCGGCAAGGAGGTATCTGCGGCCTCCGGTGCCACTCTGCGGCTGATCGACCCGGCCACCGGACTCCCGCACGGCACGGCCCCGCTATCCGGCCCCGAGGACGTGGACACGGCCTGCCGGGCGGCCGAAGAGGCCTTTCACGGCTGGTCGGTGACGACTCCGGCGCAGCGGCAGGCCGCGCTGCTGCGGATCGCCGACGCGCTGGAGCGGGAGGCCGGTGCGGTGGCGAGCGCCGAGGTGGCCGACACGGGCAAGCCGCGCGCCTTGTTCCTGGATGACGAACTGCCCGCGATCGTGGACGTGTTGCGGTACTTCGCGGGTGCCGCCCGCAATCTGCCGGGCGCGGCGGCCGCCGAGTACACGCCGGGCCGTACCTCCGTGCTGCGCCGCGAGCCGGTCGGCGTCTGTGCCCAGATCACCCCGTGGAACTATCCGCTGATGATGGCCGTGTGGAAGATCGCCCCGGCGCTGGCCGCCGGCAACACGGTCGTCCTGAAACCGTCCGACACCACGCCGTCGTCGGCCGTGCTCCTGGCCCGGCTGGCCGCCGAGCATCTGCCGTCCGGGGTGCTCAACGTCGTGTGCGGCGACCGCGACACCGGGCGGTCCCTCGTCGGCCATCCCGATGTGCGGCTGGTGGCGGTCACCGGGAGTGTCCGGGCGGGGCAGGAGATCGCCGCCGCGGCGGCCACCGACCTGAAGCGGCTGCACCTGGAGCTCGGCGGCAACGCGCCGGTGCTGATCCACGCGGACGCCGATCTCGACGACGCGGTGGAGCAGTTGTCGTCGCTGTCCTTCTAC
>NZ_JBHUQX010000338.1:0-10645 GCF_042674225.1 Streptomyces sp. NPDC056948 | reverse complement strand
GCCCGCAACGCCCCCTCTCCATGTGCGGTGCGTCATTTCCGTACGACGCCGAAGCGGATGTCGTACGACGACTCCGGGTGCATCACGCGCAGCATCCGCTCGCCCTCGGCGGTGACCTCTTCCCGCTGGGCGCTGGTGAGCCGGTCGAAGGGCTCGATCACGAGGGCGTTGTCCTCCAGTCGCCACAGGCCTGAGAGGAAGCCGTCGACGAGGAGCGTGCGGTAGGCGATGTTGCCCTGCCAGGAGCGGCCCCGGTGCTCCGGCGGGACGACGCGGGTGCGGTCGGCGTGGGAGAGGAGCAGGTTGTCGAACTCGGGCAGGAACCGCGGCGGGGCCGGGGTGTCCGGGTCGGGGCGGGAGGCGTCCGGGAGGTCGAAGAGCTCGACGCCGTTGTCGTCCTGGAAGGTGACGAGTCGCGGGCGGAGCCGCTCGAAGGCGTCCCGCAGGCGGGTCAGTCCGGCCCAGGTCTGCATGTCCTTCACGGAGGCCGGGCCGAAGGCGGCGAGGTAGCGCAGGACGACCGCGTCGGGGGTGGGGGCGGGTTCGGCCGGGCGGCCGAGCCAGTGCCCGGCGGTGGTGAGAGTGACCTGCCCGCTGCGGCCCCACAGACCGCGCGGGGTCACCTGCACCAGCGGCAGTCGGCAGCGGGCGGCGACCGCCAGGGCCTGCGGGTCGGCGTCGGGCCATTCCTGGAGCAGGGCCTCGCGCAACTGCTTCATCGTACGGGGCTCGGCCTCGACGAGGTCCCGGGCGAGATCGGCGAGCCGGTCCAGGTCGACACCGGCGAGCCCCTTGCGGAAGGTGACCAGCTCCCGGTCCCTGGCGGGCTGCACCAGCGGCCTCAGGGTGAGGCAGTCGTCCGCGGTGTGGGTGTGGATGGTGGAGCGCATCGTGACGATGCGAACGACCTCGCGCTCGGCCATCGGCGTCGACAGCGCCTCGGGGTCGAAACCGTCGAGGCGTGCGGCGAGCGCGTAGTACGGAGGCTTGACGTTCTGCGCCTGGAGACCGACCAGATGCTTGACGGCCGCGACGGCGGACATCCGGGCGGGGTTCAGCAGCAGTTGCCGGTCGAGGGTGGCGCGGTTGAGGGCACGGGTACCGAGGACGCTCCGCTGGGTGTTCGCCATGAGAGCACGGTAGCGGGGCTTGCGGACAGGTTCTGGCCGCGATGACAGCGTTGACCGCAATGGCCACGGTGACCGCGATGGCCGCGATGACACGACTCGGCACGGCCGGGCCGGCGGTAATCCGGGCTCGGCGGGGTAAAGGGAGTCGATCAGCCCCCTCGAGAAGGAGCCGAGGATGACCGACGACGCCTACCTGTTCCTGCTTGACGACCCGTCCGCGCCGCTCGGCGTGGCCCCCACCGCCGTCGGCGATCTCGCGTGCATGGAGACTCCCGCGGTACGCGCGTGGCTGGACGCGCAGGGAAGCACGCCGGCCTCCCCGCGGCTGCGCCTGCTGCCGCCGGAGGAGACGGCGGCCATCCCCGAGGGAGCGGAACGGCTGCCCGTCCCGCTGGGCGACGAGGAACTGAGCCGGGTCCGCCACCTGAACGCACCGCGGTCGCTCGCCCGGGTCGAGGAGGAGCTGCTCGCCTTCCGCGACTGCGCGGACGGCCGGGACGGCCTGATCGCCCGCGCGCTGGCCGCCGGCGTGGCACCGCACCGCATCGTCGAACTGACCGGGGTGGATCCCGCGACGGTGACCGCGGCGGCGAGCCGCTGACGACGCGGCGGCCGCCCCGGTGTCGTCACGCGCCCGGCCCGGGGTCCGGCCGGACAGCCGATGCGATGCCGGCGCGGGCGGCTTCCAGCTGGGCGGCGAACGCGATGCCGAGGAAGAGCGCCACGCCGGTGAGGTTGGCCCACAGCAGCAGGGCGATGAACGCGGTCAGCGGTCCGTACACGGCTCCGAAGGCACCGCTCTCCTCGACGTACAGCGCGAGCAGCCAGGTGGCCGACACCCACAGCAACAGGTGCACGGCCGAGCCGAAGGCCAGCCAGGTGTAGCCGGGCTGGACGCGGCGGGGCGACCAGCGGAAGATCACGGCGGAGGCCACCCAGGCCAGCGCGAGCCCCAAGGGGATGTCGAGCACACCCCACCATTGCGGCCCGCTGCCCTCCCGGCCCGCGGACTTCGCCACCGCGTCGCCCACGGCCTCACCGGCGACGAGGACGACGAACCCCAGTACCAGGGGCAGACCGGCGGCGAGCGCGAGAACGATCCCCCGCGCGTACTTGCGCGGGAAGGGACGATCGCGCTCGATGCCGTAGATACGGTTGGCGCCGCGCTCGATCTGGCCCATGGCCGAGGCGAGGTTCAACAGCGCGAATCCCAGGCCGAGCCACAGGGCGAGCGTGCCCCAGACGTCGCCGTGAGCGGTGCGCCGCGTCCCCGCGAAGGCGTCCTCGACGATCTCGGCGCTGGCACCCGGCACGATCCGGCCGAGCGTGAGCTCGATGATCCGGCCCACACCCTCGGTGTGCACCGACGTGGCCAGCCCGACGAGCGCCACGGTGCACGGAACCAGTCCCAGCACCACCTGGAAGGCGAGGGCCCGCGCGTTGCTGAAGCCGTCCGCGTAGCGGAACCGCGCGAAGGAGTCGGTCAGCAGCCGCAGCCCCCCGTAGTGGCGCAGGGCGGTGAACGCCTCGTCTCCGGAGAGCTCGTCTCCGATCATGTCCCGGGTCTGGGGGACGTGGACGGCGGTACCCATGGCGTGGACGCTCCTTGTCGGACGGCTGGTCCCTGACCGGTTTCCCCGTGCTTGTTCCCCGACGCCGCATCGGCCGGTACCGGCCTTCGGGGGAATTCGGGGCCGGCGCCGCTGTCCGGCGGGCGGTGGGTGGTACGGGGATGAGATGGCCGCGTCTGTCGAACCGCCCGCCTCGCCGCCCGGACGCCCGGGCGGTGCGGAGCCGCGTGTTCCGGCCTCGCTGCGGACCGCGGCCGCGTACGCCTGGCGGATCATCGCCATCGGCATCGTCGTCCGCGTCGCCTTCTCCGTGCTGGGGCAGTTTCACCGGATCGCCGTCGCCGTCTTCCTGGGCCTCGTCATCGCCGCCGTGCTCCGCCCCGCGGCCGGTCTGCTGGCCCGGTTCATGCCCAGGCCGCTCGCGGTCGCCGTCGCGATCGTCGGCGGCATCGTCCTCGTCCTCGGCGCGCTGGCCCTGGTGGGTGAGACCGTGGCGGATCAGCGCCGCGGACTGGAGCGGGAGTTCGTGGCGGGGATCGACCGGATCGAGCGCCAGTTGGAGGAGCCGCCGTTCCGGCTGCCCGCGGACGCCTTCGCCGATCTCCAGTCCCGGATCGGCCGGCTCCTGTCGAGCCATCGCTCGACCCTCATCAGTACGGCGCTCAGCGGCGCGAGCCGGCTGCTGGAGGTGCTGACCGTGCTGGCGCTGGCCCTGTTCTGCGCGGTCTTCTTCACGCACTCCGGCGAACGGCAGTGGCGGTGGCTGTGCGACCAACTCCCCGACGGGGCACGGCAGCATGTCACGGTCGCGGGCCGGGCCGCCTGGCGGACCTTCACCGGCTACACGCACGGCATCCTGCTGGTGGCGGCGACCAACGCGGTCCTCGTGGGCATCGCCCTGTTCGCTCTCGGGGTGCCGCTCGCCATGCCGCTGGCGCTGCTGGAGTTCCTGGCCGCCTTCATCCCCTTGATCGGCTCACCGATCGCCCTGGCGGTCGCGGCCGTCGTCGCGCTGGCGTCGAAGGGACCGATCGTCGCCCTGGTGGTGGTGGCCCTGATCGTGATCATCGGGCAGATCGAGGGTCATCTCCTGCACCCCATCGTGATGAGCTGGGCCGTCCGCCTGCACCCGGTGGTGGTGGCCCTGGCGGTCGTCGGCGGAGCGGTCGCGGCGGGCGTGATCGGCGCCGTGGTGGCCGTACCGCTGGTGGCCGTGGTGTGGTCCGTCTACCAGGCGTTGCGAGGGTCCGGGGACCAGGTCACGACACCGGCGTGAACGCCGTCCGGGGCATGGAGACCGAGGCCACAGTCTGGGAGAGGGCAAGGTCACAGCCGTGCCCACTGCTGCTCCTTCGTTAACGTGGCCTAACATCCGAGCATGACGGTCCTGCCTGACGACGGGCTTGAGCTGGCCGGCGAGTTCCCTGATGTGCCCCATGAGCAGTGGCAGCGCCTTGTGGCGGGTGTGCTGCGCAAATCGGGCAAGGACGTCGAGGGAGCCGAGGCCGAAGAAGCCCTGTCCACCGCCCTGGAGGACGGGTTGCGCACCCGGCCCCTCTACACCGCGCGCGACCACGCCCCCGAGCCTGGTTTCCCCGGGTTCGCGCCCTTTGTGCGTGGCGGCCGTGCCGAGGGGAACACGGTCGGCGGCTGGGACGTACGGCAGCGGCACACGACGGCCGACGGCACCGCGGTGCTCGCGGACCTGGAGAACGGGGTCTCCTCCCTCTGGCTGACCGTGGGCGAGGACGGCATTCCGGTGCCGGCCCTCGGCGCGGTCCTCGACGGCGTCTACCTCGACCTGGCACCCGTCGTCCTCGACGCGGGGCGCGAGACCGAGCCCGCCGCCCGGGAGCTGCTGCGGCTGTACGAGGAGCGGGGCGTCGCCCGGGACGTGGCACGCGGCAACCTCGGCGCGGACCCCCTCGGCCACGAGGCCCGTACGGGGCAGGGTGACGACGTCGCGCCGGTGGCGGATCTCGCGCGGCTGTGCGCCGAGGAGTACCCGGGGCTGCGGGCACTGACCGTGGACGCGCTGCCGTACCACGAGGCCGGCGGTTCGGCCGCCCAGGAGCTGGGCTGCTCGCTGGCCACGGCGGTGGCGTATCTGCGGGAGCTGACCGAGGCGGGGCTGAGCGTCGAACAGGCCTGCGCGCAGCTCGAGTTCCGGTACGCGGCGACCGCCGACCAGTTCCTGACGATCGCCAAGCTGCGGGCCGCGCGCCGGCTCTGGGCGAGGGTCGCCGAGGCCTGCGGGGCCCCGCGCGCGGGGGCACAGCTCCAGCACGTCGTCACCTCACCGGTGATGATGACGCGCCGCGACCCGTGGGTGAACATGCTGCGCACGACCATCGCGACGCTGGCCGCTGGGGCGGGCGGGGCCGACTCGGTCACCGTGCTGCCCTTCGACCACGCGCTCGGCCTGCCGGACGCGTTCGCCCGCCGTATCGCCCGCAACACCTCCACGATCCTCATCGAGGAGTCGCACCTGTCCCGGGTGATCGACCCGGCGGGCGGCTCCTGGTACGTGGAACGCCTCACCGACGAACTCGCCCAGGCGGGCTGGGAGTTCTTCCGGCGGATCGAACGGCTCGGCGGCCAGGCGGCCGCCCTGCGGTCGGGCGACCTCGGCCAGGACCTCGCCGACACCTGGGCGGCCCGGAGCGGGAAGCTCGCCAAGCGGCGCGAACCCATCACCGGCGTCAGCGAGTTCCCCCACATCACCGAGAAGCCGGTCGTCCGCGAGCCGGCTCCCGGGCCGCGGTCCGGCGGGCTGCCGCGGGTGCGCCGCGACGAGGCGTACGAGGGGCTGCGCGCCCGCTCCGACGCCCACCTCGCGGCGACCGGCTCCCGGCCCCGGATCTTCCTGGCCGCGATCGGCCCGGCCGCGGCCCACACCGCACGCCTGACCTTCGCCTCGAACCTCTTCCAGGCGGGCGGCATCGAGCCCGTCACAGAAGGCACCTTCGAGGAGAGCGGCGCGAGCGAGGCCGTGCTGTGCTCCAGTGACGCCCTGTACGAGGAGCGGGCGGAGGCGGTGGCCGGGCAGCTCAAGGCCGCCGGCGCCGCGCAGGTGTTGCTCGCCGGGCGGCCGGGGAACCACCCCGGTGTCGACTCGTACGTCTTCGCGGGCTGTGACGCCGTCGCCGTGCTGTCCGCCACCCTCGACCGCATGGGAGTGTCCTGATGGGAATCCCCGACTTCTCCGGGATCGAACTGGGCACCCCGGCCGCCGACGGCGGGCCCGACGAGTGGCGTACGGCGGTCAAGAACGCGTCCGGCGGGGACGACCTGCTCTGGGAGACCCCGGAGGGCATCGCGGTCAAGCCGCTGTACACCGGCCGTGACCTGGAGGGCCTGGACTTCCTGGACACGCGCCCGGGTCAGGCGCCGTATCTGCGCGGCCCGTACCCGACGATGTACGTCAACCAGCCCTGGACGATCCGCCAGTACGCCGGTTTCTCCACGGCCCAGGAGTCGAACGCCTTCTACCGGCGCAACCTCGCGGCCGGCCAGAAGGGTCTGTCGATCGCCTTCGACCTGCCCACGCACCGCGGCTACGACAGCGACCACCCGCGGGTGACCGGTGACGTCGGCATGGCGGGTGTGGCGATCGACTCGATCTACGACATGCGCCAGTTGTTCGACGGCATCCCGCTGGACAAGATGACCGTGTCGATGACGATGAACGGCGCCGTGCTGCCGGTGCTGGCGCTGTACATCGTGGCGGCGGAGGAACAGGGCGTACCGCCCGAGAAGCTGGCCGGGACCATCCAGAACGACATCCTCAAGGAGTTCATGGTCCGCAACACCTACATCTATCCGCCGTCGCCGTCGATGCGGATCATCTCCGACATCTTCGCGTACACCTCGCAGCGGATGCCGCGCTACAACTCCATCTCCATCTCCGGCTACCACATCCAGGAGGCCGGTGCGACGGCCGACCTGGAGCTGGCGTACACGCTCGCGGACGGCGTCGAGTACATCCGCGCGGGGCGTGAAGCGGGCCTGGACGTGGACGCGTTCGCGCCCCGGCTGTCGTTCTTCTGGGCGATCGGCATGAACTTCTTCATGGAGGTCGCCAAGCTGCGGGCGGCGCGCCTGCTGTGGGCGAAGCTGGTGAGGCAGTTCGACCCGCAGAACGCCAAGTCCCTTTCCCTGCGCACCCATTCGCAGACCTCGGGCTGGTCGCTGACCGCGCAGGACGTGTTCAACAATGTGACGCGCACCTGCGTCGAGGCCATGGCGGCGACCCAGGGGCACACGCAGTCGCTGCACACCAACGCCCTCGACGAGGCCCTCGCGCTGCCTACGGACTTCTCTGCGCGTATCGCCCGCAACACGCAGCTTCTGCTCCAGCAGGAGTCCGGCACGACCCGCGTGATCGACCCGTGGGGCGGCAGCGCGTACGTCGAGAAGCTGACGTACGACCTCGCGCGGCGCGCCTGGCAGCACATCCAGGAGGTCGAGGCCGCCGGCGGCATGGCCAAGGCCATCGACGCGGGCATTCCCAAGCTGCGCATCGAGGAGGCCGCGGCCCGCACCCAGGCCCGGATCGACTCCGGGCGCCAGCCGGTCATCGGCGTCAACAAGTACCGGGTCGAGAGCGACGAGCAGATCGACGTGCTCAAGGTCGACAACTCCTCGGTGCGGGCCCAGCAGGTCGAGAAGCTGCGGCGGCTGCGCGAGGAGCGGGACGAGAGGGCCTGCCGGGACGCGCTGGACGCGCTGACCCGGGCCGCCGGGGGCGAGGGCAACCTGCTGGAGCTCGCAGTGAACGCCGCCCGTGCCAAGGCCACCGTCGGGGAGATCTCCGACGCCCTGGAGAAGGTGTACGGGCGGCACGCGAGCCAGATCCGTACCATCACCGGCGTGTACCGCAACGAAGCCGGGGAGTCCCCGTCCGTGGACCGCACCCGCACCCTCGTGTCCGACTTCGAGGAGGCCGAGGGCCGCCGTCCGCGCATCCTGGTCGCCAAGATGGGTCAGGACGGCCACGACCGAGGCCAGAAGGTGATCGCCACCGCCTTCGCCGACCTCGGCTTCGACGTGGACGTCGGCCCGCTGTTCCAGACCCCCGCCGAGGTGGCCCGGCAGGCCGTCGAGGCGGATGTGCACATCGTCGGCGTCTCGTCGCTTGCGGCCGGTCACCTCACCCTCGTGCCGGCGTTGCGCGAGGAGCTCGCCGAGGAGGGGCGCGAGGACATCATGATCGTGGTCGGCGGGGTGATCCCGCCGCAGGACGTGCCCACGCTGCTGGAGATGGGCGCGGCGGCCGTCTTCCCGCCCGGGACGGTGATCCCGGACGCGGCGTACGACCTGGTGAAGGGGCTGGCGACCGACCTCGGGCACGAGCTGTGATCGATGTCGACGCGTACGCGAAGGGCGTACTCGACGGGAAGCGGGCGATCATCGCCCGCGCCATCACGCTCGTCGAGTCGACCCGGCCCCAGCACCGGGCGCCGGCCCAGGAGTTGCTGACCGAGCTGCTGCCGCACAGCGGGCGGGCCCGGCGGATCGGCGTCAGCGGGGTGCCGGGCGTGGGCAAGTCGACGTTCATCGACGCGTTCGGCACGCTGCTGACCTCGCTCGGGTACCGGGTGGCCGTCCTGGCGGTCGACCCCTCCTCCAGCCGTACCGGCGGCTCGATCCTCGGCGACAAGACCCGGATGGAACGCCTGGCCGTGGATCCGGCGGCGTTCGTCCGCCCCTCCCCCACGGCGGGCACGCTGGGCGGAGTGGCCAAGGCGACCCGTGAGTCGATCGTGGTGATGGAGGCGGCCGGCTACGACGTGATCCTGGTGGAGACGGTCGGTGTCGGCCAGTCCGAGACCGCGGTCGCGAACATGGTCGACTCCTTCCTGCTGCTCACCCTCGCCCGCACGGGCGATCAGCTCCAGGGCATCAAGAAGGGCGTGCTGGAGCTGGCCGATGTGATCGCCGTCAACAAGGCGGACGGTCCGCACGAGCGCGACGCCCGGGCCGCCGCGCGTGAGCTGGCGGGCGCGCTGCGCCTGATGCACGGCAAGGACGCGGCCTGGACCCCGCCCGTGCTGAGCTGCAGCGCCCGCGAGTCGGCCGGTCTGGACACGGTGTGGGAGCGCCTCGAACAGCACCGCACCCTGCTGGACTCGACCGGCCGCCTCGCCGCGAAGCGCCGTGACCAGCAGGTCGACTGGACCTGGACCATGGTCCGCGACGAACTCCTCGGCCGCCTGCGGGCCGACCCGGCGGTCCGGGCACTGGCACCGTCCCTCGAACAGCGGGTCAGGGACGGCGAGTTGACGCCGACCTTGGCCGCCGAGCGGATTCTCGGGGCACTCGGGAGCTCCGAGCAGGACACATTCTGAGCTGATTCAGGCCGGCGCGGGGCGAGCCCACGGACCCCCCGGCCGGAATCCCATGCAAGCTACTTGCATGATTATGCGTGATGATACATACTCTTCCCATGTCCAAGGTCCTCACCTCCCTGCCCGCCGGCGAGCGCGTCGGCATCGCCTTCTCGGGCGGTCTCGACACCTCCGTCGCGGTCGCGTGGATGCGCGACAAGGGTGCCGTCCCGTGCACCTACACCGCCGACATCGGCCAGTACGACGAGCCCGACATCGCCTCGGTGCCCGGCCGTGCGAAGACCTACGGTGCCGAGATCGCGCGCCTGGTCGACTGCCGTGCGGCGCTGGTCGAGGAGGGCCTGGCCGCGCTGACCTGCGGCGCGTTCCACATCCGCTCGGGCGGGCGGGCGTACTTCAACACCACGCCGCTCGGCCGTGCCGTCACCGGCACGCTCCTGGTCCGGGCGATGCTCGAGGACAACGTCCAGATCTGGGGCGACGGCTCGACCTTCAAGGGCAACGACATCGAGCGGTTCTACCGCTATGGCCTGCTCGCCAACCCGCACCTGCGGATCTACAAGCCCTGGCTGGACGCGGCCTTCGTGACCGAGCTCGGCGGCCGCAAGGAGATGTCGGAGTGGCTGCTCGCCCACGGGCTGCCCTACCGGGACAGCACGGAGAAGGCGTACTCCACCGACGCCAACATCTGGGGCGCCACCCACGAGGCCAAGACCCTGGAGCACCTGGACACCGGCGTCGAGACCGTCGAGCCCATCATGGGCGTCCGGTTCTGGGACCCCGAGGTCGAGATCGCCACCGAGGACGTGACGATCGGCTTCGAGCAGGGCCGCCCGGTGACGATCAACGGCAAGGAGTTCGCCTCCCCCGTCGACCTGGTCATGGAGGCCAACGCCATCGGCGGCCGGCACGGCCTGGGCATGTCGGACCAGATCGAGAACCGGATCATCGAGGCCAAGAGCCGCGGCATCTACGAGGCGCCCGGCATGGCCCTGCTGTACACGGCCTACGAGCGGCTGGTCAACGCGATCCACAACGAGGACACCCTCGCCCAGTACCACGCCGAGGGACGGCGGCTCGGCCGGCTGATGTACGAGGGCCGCTGGCTGGACCCGCAGGCGCTGATGATCCGCGAGTCGCTGCAGCGCTGGGTGGGCGCGGCCGTCACCGGCGAGGTGACGCTGCGGCTGCGGCGCGGTGAGGACTACTCGATCCTCGACACGACCGGCCCGGCGTTCAGCTACCACCCGGACAAGCTGTCCATGGAGCGCACCGAGGACTCGGCGTTCGGCCCGGTGGACCGGATCGGCCAGCTCACCATGCGCAACCTCGACATCGCCGACTCGCGCGCCAAGCTGGAGCAGTACGCCGGCATCGGCCTGATCGGCACCGGCAGCCCCACGATCGGCGCCTCGCAGGCGGCCGCGACCGGCCTCATCGGCACCATGCCGGAGCTGCCCGAGGGCGGCGCCGAGGTCATCGCCTCCCGCGGCGAGGTCTCCGAAGAGGACGCGTGGCTGGACCGCGCGGCGATGGAGTCGGGCACGGACTGACCACCTCGCCAGCACGGAAGGGCCGGCTCGACACTGGGTGT
>NZ_JBHUQX010000337.1:0-10652 GCF_042674225.1 Streptomyces sp. NPDC056948 | reverse complement strand
CGGGCAGCCCGACCGCCCGGAGGACCAGGACGACGAACGCCTCCCGCATCGCACGGTGCAGGGCGGGGCGGTCGCCGTGGTGTGCGCGCAGGAAGAGGTGGCGGCCGGGCATGTGACCGGGTACGGGTCGCCACCTGGGCGAGCCTGGAAGAGGTAGCGTTCACGGTGGGGGAGTTGCTCGCCCTTGCTGCGAAGCCGCGGGCGGGGCAGCACCACACCTGGTCGCGGTCCGTCATCGCAGAGTTGGCGGGGACTGCCTCCCGCCCACCGAGGGTCCAGGCAGGCCAGACCCTTCTTCCAGCCGTCAGATCAGATGTCACCGCCCATCCAACCGCTACGACCGCCGACCCGGCGAACCTATGCGGTCACAGCACTAGCAGCTCGCCTCGACGCCGCTGTTCACGAACGAGTCGACGTGGATCGAGTAGCCGGCCCCGGTGGTGAGGTCGGGGCGGCTTCCGTGGCCGTCCTCCGCGAGGCCCTCGGCGGTGAGGAAGACGATCTGCAGGGACATCCTCTTCTTCGCGAAGCACAGGTCGTCGGACAAGGCGTCGGGGGCCAGAGTCCATCCGTCTCGTTCCGCTGCCGTCCGGTAGTGTGCGGCAACTTCGGCCCGCGTGCCGGGGAAGGCGTATGTCCGGTTGGCGTACACCGAGACATCGCCGCTGTCCGCCCAGCAGCCGGCGTCGACCTTCTCGAAGCCCCGGGCGACGGCGGCCCCGGCGGGCCGGGAGCCGAGGATGTCGAGCGCAGCCATCTCCTTCATCCGGTCGTCGGTCCCCCCACAGTCCCTGGCGAGTTCCTGTAGCGCGCAGCCGGTGAGCGTTCCGACCGCGAGCACGATCGACAGGAGCAGGGGTATAGGGCCGGTGGTGCCTGTCCGTAAAGGCAATGCGGGCTCCGGGATGAGGTTCAGGACGGAGGGGACCCGCCAGGCCAATGGTTATACGTACCGCTCCGGAACGGCACGACCCGGTTCTACCCGGGAACCGTCATCCTCGCATCGCTCCTGAATCAAGCGTGACACTTTGGGGCGCCGGGCACCTCGGAGCCCAGGTTCGGGTTGACGCTGATCGCGACGAGCGCGCGGTCCACGCGTTGCGTCTGTGACGCGGTCAGCTTCGCCAGAGGGCGAGACGGGCGAGGTGGCCGTCGCGGGCGACCTCCCACAGCACGCTGCGACGTGGCCCTCGCCCAATCGACCGCCAGCGGGACTGTGCAGAGAGCTGGGCGCGAAGCCGGCCGACGCGGCGCTGGCCTGGCTGCCGCACAACCCCGTTGTCTCCACCACGGTCACCGGAGCGACGACGAGCGAGCACCGACGATCCAACCTCCGCGCGCTCTCCGTGCAGTTGGACGACGAGGTCACGGCACGACTCGACCGGATCTGGCCGGGGCCGGGGAAGCCCCGCAGGCGTATGCCTGGTGAAGCCGGCCCCGGGCAGACCGGTTCATCAGGCGGCATGGGCCCCAACCCCGCCCACCGCGTCGACAACCGGGACTTCCACGTCGGCCGACGGGCCAGGATTATCCCCGCGGGCGCCACCTCGCCATGCACCTGCAGCCGTGCACACTCACGACCGAGTCCGCCTGACATCGCCCCGGGTCAGCTCAGGACAGTCCCTTCCAGCCCCAGCGGGGAGTGGGACCGGGGTCGCCCAGGTCGGTGTCCTCGGGGTCGGCCGAGACGGACCGGGCGATCTTCGTGCCCCAGTCGAAGTACGCCATCACTTGCTGCCGCAGCAGGTCGTCGTCGGGGAGTTCCTTGTCGACGGCCTCCGTCATCAGCTCCATCCACCGCAGGCGCTGCTCCTCGGTGATGGCCAGTCCGAGGTGGGAGTGGAGCAGGGCCTGATGGCCGCCCAATTCCCGGGTGAACGCCTCTGGACCGCCGAAGACCTCGTCCAGCCAGATGGCCACGTGCTCGATGTGAGTACGGGTGAAACCGGCGAAGACCGGCGCCAGCAGCGGGTCGGCCAGGACCCGGTCGTAGAAGGTGTTGCTCACCCGGCGAAGGACCTCCACCCCACCGATGGCCTCGCTCAAAGATCCAGTGCGCTCGCTCATGCCACTCAGCCCCGTCGATAGCGTCACGCCGGTTAGACCAACGTGCCCCATGCTCCCACCCCACCTCGCTGTGTGTCCGAACCTCCGTCCCACCCGTTCGGGTTCAACAGCTATGAAGGTCCGGTGCTGTTCGGGGGTGAGGCGGTCCAGGTTGGCGGTGGAGCGGGGCCTCGCACGTGGGCCCGGCGGCTGTTCGTATTGCAGGGCGACGGTGACGTGGTGCGCTCAGGAGCGGTGGGTCGGGGGAGTGGTGCGGCCGCCCACACCCCGTCGGGACGGCCGGTCCTCCGCCTCTGAACATCCGGGCGCCCCCGTCGTACTAGTTGTCCCCTCGATTCAGCCGTACGCAGCCCCACGTGCCTGTCACGACGATCAGCGCTGCCAGGCCGCCGATTGTCCCTCGGTACGAGTCGGGGTCCAGCTCCACTGCAGTGTCGTCCTCCAACGGAGCGGCTGCCCCCTTGGGGTCGTACAGCACGTGCAGTTCGTCGCCTGCCTCAACCGATGTCGGGTCGCAGCCGTCCGTCATCTCAGGCGAGATGTCCCGGCCGTCGCGGGCGCGGAGCGTGCACTCGTCCGTCTTGCCGTTCTCGACCTCGACCACGACGGAGCAGGAGGGCCGGCACCAGGACGAGCGCCAGGGGTATCAGCAGCGTGGAAGTGAACCAGGCCGGGTCGCGCAGCAGGGCCGGCAGTGGCACCACCGGCGAGAACCACGTCAGTGCCACCGAAGCCACAGTGCACGCGCTGTGGAACAGAAACCACAGAAGGCAACGAATGGGGCCCGTACGGCGTCGGGGAGGAGCGTTCTCGGCCGACTGGGACGCTCGGCCGGCTCCTGCCACGAGCCCGCGCATCTCCCTGCCCCCCGCCATGCGCCCCGGCCCTCTCCATCTACGTCAACCAGTGGATGGACGAGCCTACGGGGTGCGGAATTCAGCCTGATCGGCGAGGTCTCGTCCGGGGCTGCGGGACAGGTCGTCGGCCCGCTCCCTGTAGGGCTCGAGCAGCGCCGAGAACTGCTCACGCAACTCCGCGAGTTCGGCTGCCGTCAGGTAGACGATGTCATCGCCGAATTGCTCCGCCTCGCGCCACTCGCGCGGCAGTGGCTGCCGGGTCTCGATTGCGTGCGTCATCCGCTCATTCGGTGTAGCGGGCCGTGGCCCGCCAGGGCTTCTCACGGCCCTGACCGCCTTCGGCTTCTCGACCAGTCCGTACTTGGCGAGCATCCGCAGGTGTACGAGCAACTGGCCACGGACCGCCCGACTGACACCCCACCAGCCGGAATCGGATCACCACATGCCACACCCGGCTCCTGCAAAACCCGGGCCAGCCGTCCCTGGACGTCGGTCCGGACCATATGTCACAACGGGCCCCCGAAGCAGGGGAGTCTGGGCATTCTTACCGCATGGCCCCAAACGAAGGTGCAGCGAGTCCGTCGGAGTCCGTGGAAGGAGCGAGGGCCTCCGTCGATCCACCCGATGCCCCGGCGCAGGCCTCCGGGACCGGTGACGGCAGCAGCGCGCCGGAGGAGGTGTCTCCACCCGGGACGGAACCTGTCGCAGCACAGACCTCGCCCCCGCAGGAGGAGTCCGCACCAGCCGTGGACGCGGGCGCCTCCGAGGAATCCGGTACAGGCCCGTACCGCGTCACCGTGCTGGATCTCGGACGGTTCACGGTCGGCGCCGTCACGGTGGTGGCGGCACTGCTCGGGCTGATCCTCGGTATTCGGGCCGAGCTGTACGCAGGCAGGGAGGACCAGCGCGCCGAGAAGGCGGAGCAGCGGGCGGCCGCGGAGGAGCTCCGGTCGAAGGAGGACCGGGAGAAGGCGTACGCGAACCTCGTCGACTTCTACCGGATGGGCTCGGAGGTGATCGTGGTGAACGGAAGCTCCCGCGTCATGGCGATGCGGCTCACGCTCCCCGCGAACAAGGTGAGATGGGACCTGGACCTCCTCCAACCCTGCAAGCAGATCGCCGTCTCGAACAAGGCACTGCTCGACTCCATGGCCGTGGAGCAGCCCGCGGTGAGTCTGACGGAAGGGGACCTGGCCCAGCTCCGGCTGGAGTTCATGGACCCGATGAGCAAGGCCTGGATCCGTAACAGCGGCGGGGCCCTGGCACGTATGGACGCATGGGCGCCGTCAGGGCGGCCCAACCTGGTGAGTTCGGAGGCGTGGAACACGTCGGCGCAGGACGCCCCCCAATGCGACGGGTCCTGACCCGCTGCACGAAGCACGGGCACTCCGACCTCAGGGCACAGCTACAGGCCGGACATCGTCTGGTTCGGTTGGGCACCTCGCCAAGAGCACGTCAGCGCTCCTGTCCGGCCGTCGTGTTCCGGGGGCCGCCGTTCGGGGACGATCGGCACAGCAACCCAGCCGCTCCTTGTCGAACCCCGCGAGCCCGCCGGGCAGCGGGCAGGACACCGGAAGGGGAACCTGTGAGGCGGCAGACAGATCCCGATCTCAGTCGGGCAGTCCCCAGAACGATCCGTGCAGGCCGACCTCGGCGAAGTAGGTGCTGGCGGCGGCGGGGTCGCGGCGGGTGTAACCCGGGTCCATGCGTCCGGTGTACCAGTCGGCGGCGAAGCGCCACAGGGTTTCCAGATCCATGACGTAGCCGCGCTCCTGGCCCGTCCGCCGCAGCCAGGTGCCGACGCAGGCGGTGGAGCAGAACAGGCGCTGGTTGCCGCAGGTGCGCACGACATCGTCCCAGGCCCGGCGCATGGGAATGAGGAAGTGGGCCACCTGGTCGCCTGGCGGCGGTGCGTCTCGGCCGACCACCCAGGCGTGTGGGGTGTCGCAGGCCGGACAGCGGGTGGCGACCAGGACGTCGGGCTCGTCCCGCAGCAGGTGCGGCATGGCGAACGAGTCCCAGGCGCAGCCGCCCCACCACAGCGTGCGCGCCCCCATGACGGAGAAGCCGAGCGGCACGGACGCGAAGGGGTGGGCCATCACGACCTGGTCGGGTTCCTGCGGATCCAGGACCACGTCATGACTTCCGTGCAGGGCGCGCAGTTCCTGACGCACCTGGCCGGGGGTGAGTCCGGTGAGTGCGGCGAGTTCCTGCACGCTCGGAGCACGGCCGGTGCGAGCGAATCCGTTGTACACAGCCAGACGCACCCTCCCCGTCCCGTGAAGGCTGGTCGGTGCTGCTGAGACGTTCCCGGTCATTGCTGTGATTCCTTCGCTGGTCGCGGCGATGAATCCAGGGTGCGCCTCACAGAGGCCCGGAGGCTTGAACGCTCGTGCGACACGATCGGGACATGACGCTTTCGGGAGAACGCGCCGCCTACTGGCGGGTTCCCGGGCTTGCGCTGGAAGCCATGCACGCCCGCTTCGAGCACTACTCCTACCCGATGCACGCCCACGACACGTACTCCTTCGGTGTCACACGTCCGGCACGTCTGCCGGACCGGCAGAGCAAGGTAGACCTGACCGCCATGACACAGGCCCGCGCTCTCCTGCGCGAACGGTTTGCCGAGAACATCACCGCCGACGAGCTGGCCCGCGTGGCCGGATGCAGCCGCTTCACGCTGTACCGCGGCTTCCGCGCGGCGTACGGCCTCGCCCTCAGCGACTACTAACGCGGCGCCGCACAGAGGGGACGAGACGTGATCACGTCGTTCGCCAACGCGCGGTCCGGCTGGCGAGCCCTTCGGCCAGGCTTAGGGCCCCGAAAATGAGACGCGACTGTGGTGCTGGCTGTGCCAGGCTGGCGGATCGCCCAGGACCAGTTCGACAAAGGAGCATCCGATGCCGACAACGTCCCGCCTCTCTCCGTTGCTGGAGCAGTTCGACTTCGCACGCGAGCGCCTCGCCCACCGCATGACAGGGCCCGTCATGGACAGCGGCGACGGGACGGACACCCAAGTCGACCCCATGACCGACGAGGAATACCTCTGGGAGCCGGTGCCCGACTGCTGGTCGGTACGGCGGCGCGTGAACGGGCCGGGGCCTCGCGCGACTCTCCTTGCCGGTACCGGCGACTGGGGACGCGACGCTGCCTCCTACCCGCACCCCTGGCCCCCGCCCTTCACCACCATCGCATGGCGTCTGAGCCACCTCAGCGAGATGCTGACCCTGCGCGCCGACCACACCGCCGGCGCCCACGCGCTGACCCGCGACGACTTTCCCGTCGTCGGGGACGCCGCAGGGGCGGTCACCGCCTTTGACGCCGGTGCCGCGGCCTGGCGGAAGGCGTTGCTGAGCGTAGACGACGCAGCACTCGACACCGTGGGGTACTGCACCTACCCGCACGGCAGCGACGAGGACGAGCCGTTCATCGACATCGTGTGGTGGGTCAACCAGGAACTGCTGCACCACGGGGCCGAGATCGCCCTGCTGCGCGACCTCTACCGCGCCCGACAGGCACGATCGGAGGGGCAGGGCCACACCGCCACATCTACGCGGTCCCAGGCCAGCCCGCTCGCTGTAGGCCCACGGACGGCGCACTGACCAGACACAGGGCTCAGCCGGGGCGTCAGGTGTCACGCGGTGGCCGGCTGCGGTTCCTCCAGTACTTCGGCGACCTTCCGGGCGAGCTTCGCGACGTGTGGTGGCAGGTGGTTGTCCAGGGAATCGACGTCGTCACACAGGCGGGCGCGCAGCCCGCGCGTGCGAGGAGCCGGACGGCGACCGCATCGACGGCTTCGGCACCACCACCCCCCAGCCCAACACCGACCTCACCCACCAACTCGAGGATCAGCGGGCCCTGAAGTCGCTGCTGTCACCGGAGCCCAGGACGAACTCCCGGCCGGCCCCAGCCAGCCCCGTACCCAGGAGAGCGTACGCAGCGAGGGCCAGGATCGGTATGTGCCCGCCTGCGCGGTCGATGTCGTCGATGTAGTACCCGGAGATCCCTACCCAGACCAGCCCGCCGACGGCCATCAGCACGGTATTGCGGGTCTCCCTCATCACCCGCATGCCGGCCCACAGCAGAAGGGGCATCAGAGCCCAGGAAGCGGCCGTGGTGAGCAGGAACTCGAAGGCGCCGGAGAACATCGTGTCCCCGCCTGCGGCCGTGCTGTCGCGGGCCCACGCATAGCCGGCGGACATGAGGGTGTGGCAGGCCGCGGTGGCGGCGGTGACGGTCAGGGCCCCTTTGACATGTCGTACGTATCGCATGGCGGAGATCCTCGCTCTTTCCTGCTTCAGTGCTGGGCGGGGCCGTTGGGGCCGGAGATGGCGCCGAGCTGGGCCAGGCCGTCGAGGACGTCGGTGCAGGTCCAGTACTCGACGAACCGGCCGTCCTGGGCGCGCAGGATGTCGTTGCCGCTGAAGGAGATCTTCGTGCCGGTGGGGGCGGTGGCCTGGGGGATGCCGCCGGTGTAGGTGGCGCGCATGGTCCAGCGGGCGGAGATCAGGTCGCCGTCGACGATCGGGCCGACGTCGACGGTGATGGTGATGTCGTCGAAGGCGGCCATGGTCTGCTCGATCTCGGGCAGCAGGCGCTCGGGGCCGGTGACGGCTTCGGAGGCGCTGCCGTCGGGACGGGCTTGATGGACGACGAAGCCGGGGTCGAGGATCTCCTCGGCGTGGCTGAAGTCGCCGCGCCACATCTCGCTCCAGCGGTCGTAGAGCGCGCCCAGCTGCTCGATGGTGTGGGTGGTCATGGGTTCTCCCAGGGGTCGTGCTACAAAGGACCTGCGCCACACATTATCTGTGCGACGCAGAGATTAGTGGGATACGAGGGTGATTCCATGTCAAACCAAGTCCGTAGGGAGCTGGTTGCGGCGGTCACCGCGACGGCCCGGCGCCACCACGCCGCCTACACGCTGTTCAACCAGGCCATGGCCGAACACCTCGGCCTGCACCCCACCGACCTTCAGTGCGTGAGCCTGCTCGCCCTGGAACCCGGCCCCCGCACCACGGGGGAGATCGCGCAGCTGACCGGGCTGACCTCCGGATCAGCCACCCGCCTGGTCGACCGCCTCCAGAAGGCCGGCCTCGCCGAGCGCCATCTCGACGCCCACGACCGGCGCAAGATGCTCGTCTCCCTCACCACCGGCCGCACCCCCGAGATCGAAGCCGCCTGGGACACCCCTGGGAAAGCCTTCGACCAGGCCCTGGATGACTTCACCGACGACGAGCTCACCGTGATCGAGCGGTACCTGCGACGCACTACCGACGTCGGCACCGAACAGACCGCACGCCTGCGCACCCGCTGACCCGACATCAGCCCGGCCGCCCTACGCGCCTTCGCACACACCGAACTCAAAATCCGATACGCCCGGGACTCCACCGTCGGGAAGAAGCTGAAACGGCAGATCGACGCGCTCACAGCCGGCGGAGACAGCAGAGCCGTGAAGACCACCAGGAAACCGCGTTCCCGGGCAGGCTGCCGTCATGACAGCGACCAACCCATCTGCTGTCGACCGCGAGTTGGTCGCTTGAGCGCCGCAGTTGACCCGGCTGAACACGAAGCCGCGGTTTCTGCGGGGCGACTGACTTGAGCGGAGCCCGGTCCGCCGCTCAGTAGCCGGGCGGAATCCGGTCCTGCGGCCCGTCAGCCACCTCTGCCGCGTCGACGTCCATCTGAGCCCGCTTGGCCACGGCCGGGTCGGCCGAGTCCGAGATCAGCTCCGCGATGCGCAGGGTGCACTCCCACTCCGTCAGCTTGCCTTTGATCACCACCAGGTATGACTCCTGGTCGGCGTAGCGATACACGCGGCGCCGCTTCTCGACGATGTTCTTGCTCGGCAAATACGTGTGGAGTGCAGCATGGAGTGCCGTCAGTGCCTGGTCCTTCGTTTCCTGTCCACGACAGATGAACTCGGTCCTGTACGTGTCGCTGTAGTACTCCGCGATCACGACCCAGTTGCCCATGCTCACTCCCCCTCGGCGCCGTTGTCAGTCAGCCACAGCCCAACCTCCGGAGCAAGAGTGAGTAGGAGGGCGGGATGGGCGGCGCGGCCACGGCCGGGGATCGGGCGCGCGTTCAGCCGGTTCCGCGTCGGCGGCCCGCCGCGCCCATGCCGCCGTCAGCGCAGCGGCAGGCGCGAAACGTCGGCGGGGGAGAGATCGAGGCGAACTCGCTGCAGGCGTGCGGGGTGGTACCCCGGCCGGAGGCATCGCTGGCGAGGTCGACGCAAAAGCAAACTGGGACACCTAGCCACCAGAGGTTAAGAGACAAGCTCAGAGACAGTGAGCCTTTCCATCCTCACTCTGAGCTGGTCAGATGAAGGGTCAGGACGGGCTGGACGAGTTCGGTGATCCGGGTGCTCGAGCACCGTAGTTTGCGGAGGAGTCGCCAGGACTTGAAGGTGGCGATGGCCTGCTCGACGAGGGCCCGGATCTTTGTGTGGGACCGGTTCACCGCCTTCTGGCCTGAGGAAAAGGTCTCCCACCGTCCCCAGCGAGGCGGCGGCCCAGCTCGGTGTCGTCCGGGGTGTACAGAGGGCCCTGTACGCCGTCGTCGGCGCCATCGTGCTCAACCACAGCGGCGACTGGCCGCTCTGGGAGCTCTACAGCCTGGACGGCCTGCTGGCCGCGGAGTGCTGCGGGCGGTGAGAACCCCGTGAGCGCCCGGGTGGCGGTTCAACGTCTCCCTTCGCCGACGTTGAACCGCCAACAGGACCCCCGGGCGCCGCGGACGCATAGTGAGGAGTGGCCGTGCGGCGTCCGTCCGCGCATTTCTGGCCGCTACCAGGCGTCCGTGAGGAGGCCCCCTCATGCCGTACACCCGCATCCAAGGCGAATTCCGGATCGTGGGGACGAGCCCCGACGGGGACACGGTCCGGTTCTACCCGGACGACCCGGCGGTGTGGGACACGATCCCCGGCCCGGTTCCCATTCAGATCCGCGGCCCCGGCGGAGCCAATCTGCGGCTGGAGGGCATCGACGCCCTGGAGACGCACTTCGATCCCCCCTTCGTCGGCGGGGGCGTGCTGCACCAGCCCAAGGCGCAGGCCGAAGGGGCGGCCGCCGAACTGCTGCGCCTCCTCGGGTTCGACCCCGTACAGCGCACTCCGAGCGGGAAGGTCAAGGCCCCCACCAACCCCGCCGCCGTCCGCGGATACGTCCTGACCCGCGGCGGTGACCCGCTCGGCCGCTGCATCGCCTTCACCGGGCCCGGAGCAGGACCCGACGCCGATGCCGACGGCAACGTCTTCTTCACGCCGGCCATGCTGCACGAGACCGTCAACCACAAGCTGCTCGCCAAGGGCTTCGTCTACCCGACCTTCTACCGGTCCCTCTTCCCCGACCTGCGCAACGACATGACCGCGACAGCGCACAAGGCCCAGGCCGACGGCGAGGGTCTGTGGCCCCTCGACAAGACTCAGAAGCCCACGGTAGTCGTGGGCCCTCCGGAGGTCAGCAGGGACGTCATCCTGCCCAAGTTCTACCGGCGGCTCGGCGAGTACGTGCTGCTGAATGACGGAGACCCCGACCTCGGCGGTTTCGTGGTGTTCCTGCGTCGCAAGGCCGACACGTTCACCATCCTTTCCACGGGGCACACCAGCACCGGCCTCGACCTCATCATCGAGGTCAACGACAGCAAGGTCCGCTGGACCCACGATATCGAGGACATCGTCTTCGACAACTGAGCCCGCGGCCCGAGTGAACCCGCAGACCGAGCGAG
>NZ_JBHUQX010000336.1:0-10654 GCF_042674225.1 Streptomyces sp. NPDC056948 | reverse complement strand
GTCGCCTGTCCGCCGGGCAGCAGATTGAGGTGGATGCCGGTGACCCGGTCGGGGTGCACACGGCCCAGTTCGCGGGAGATGCCCGCGCCCCAGTCGCCGCCCTGGGCGCCGAACCGCTCGTAGCCGAGGCGCGTCATCAGCTCGGCCCACGCGTCGGCGATCCGGCGCGCCTCCCAGCCGGTCTCCCGGGTGGGCCCGGAGAACCCGAAGCCGGGAATGCTCGGCAGCACGACATGAAAGGCGTCGGCCGGATCGCCGCCGTGGGCGGCCGGGTCCGTCAACGGCCCGACGATGTCGAGGAACTCGACGATCGACCCCGGCCATCCGTGCGTGACGATCAGCGGGGTGGCGTCGGGTTCGGGGGAGCGGATGTGCGCGAAGTGCACCCGCGCGCCGTCGATCTCGGTCGTGAACTGAGGCCACGCGTTCAGCCGCGCCTCCGCCGCCCGCCAGTCGTACGTGTGCCGCCAGTACCGCACCAGCTCGCGCAGATAGCCCGACGGAACGCCGTACGTCCATCCCACCCCGGGCAGTTCGTCGGGCCACCGGGCCCGGTCGAGGCGGTCGTGGAGGTCGTCGAGGTCGCTCTGCGGAATGTCGATGCGGAAGGGACGGATGCCGCTGTCGGCGGGCGTGGACGTCATGACCGGGATGCTAGTCCCGAACGGTGTAACGGCCACCTGAATTTGCCGGCCGGCCGACCGATGAGTTCCGGGGCGAGAGCCGGTCGACAGTGGTGACAGCGTTCCACGCGCCCAGGAGGTACTCATGGCCACCGACGGTTTCACCACCTGTCTCTGGTACGACGACCAGGCCGAGGAGGCCGCCCACCACTACGTCTCGATCTTCAAGAACTCCAGCATCGGCGAGGTCGCCCGCTACCCCGAGGGAACGCCCCACCGGGCGGGCACCGTCATGACCGTCGAGTTCACGGCCAACGGCCACAAGTTCCTCGCGCTCAACGGCGGCCCCCAGTTCAAGTTCACCGAGGCGGTCTCCTTCATGATCTTCTGCGCGGACCAGGAGGAGATCGACTACTACTGGACCAAGTTCACCGAGAACGGCGGCGAGCCCGGTCCGTGCGGCTGGCTCAAGGACAAGTACGGCCTGTCCTGGCAGGTCGTCCCGGACCGGCTCCAAGAGATGATCATGGACCCGGACCCGGCGAAGGTGGCCCGCGTGACCACGGCGTTCATGGCGATGAGCAAGTTCGACATCGCGACCCTGGACAAGGCCTACGCGGGCGAGTGAGGTGCCCCCTCCGGCCGAGGGGCAGGACCCTGCCTGCCCCTACGCCGCCTCGGCCAGGATCTCCCGGATCACATGCCGGGAGTTCTGCGCGACCGGCGGGTTCGTGTCCCAGTAGTACGGCAGTGCGATGACCGCGATCGACAGGGCCCAGCCCAGGCCCCGTGCCCACTCGGCCTCGCCGGCGCCCGTGGCCTCGCGGAAGACGCCGCGGACCCCGGCGGGCAGCACGCACCAGGCGCTGATGAGGTCGACGGCGGGATCTCCCACCCCGACCGTGCCGAAGTCGATCACGGCGCTCAGTCGTCCGCCCGTGACCAGCAGGTTCCCGGCCATCAGATCGCCGTGCGCCCAGACCGGCGGCCCGGCGTACTCCGGGACGCGCAGGGCCTCCTCCCACACCTCCGACACCGCCGCGGTGTCGATCCGTCCCGAGAGCTGGGCGAGCGCCTCGCGCAGGAAGGGGTCCCGGGCCGCCAGCGGCACTCCCCGGTAACCGGTCGGGCCCTCTGCCGGGTCGATCCGGCGCAGGGCCGTGACGTAGGCGCCCAGATCCTTGGCCAGCAACCCCGGCTCATCGAGGGCGCCGGGCACCGGGTTGCGGCCGTCCAGCCAGCCGTACACCGACCAGGGCCACGGGAAGCCCTCGCCGGGCTCGCCCCGTCCGAGGGGTTCGGGCGAGGCGGCGGGCAGGCCCGGGCCCAGCCGGGGCAGCCAGCGCAGTTCGTGTGCGATGGCCTCGACGGCGCGGGGATGCCGGGGGAGCCGCACGACCTTGTCCGAACCGAGGCGGAACATGGCGTTCTCGGTCCCGGAGGACTCCAGGCGCCGCAGGGGCAGCCCCGCCCACCGCGGGAACTGTTCCGCGATCAGCCGCCCGACGAGCGGGACGTCGACCTCTCGTTCGTCCTCATGCATTCGCACAGCGCACATGACGCCTATTCGAGCGGTCAGTTCGCCGACTGTCGAATGGTTTTGGTGATCTCCCGGGCGATGCGCAGGATGCCCGGGGAGCGCACCGGGCAGGGCTTCGGCGTCGACGTCGTGGGGGCCAGGCAGAAGTGCAGGTAGTCGTCGTCGCGGTGCAGGGCCGTCCGGTCGCGGCCGGGCTGGGTGCAGTAGTCGGGGTGGGCACGCTCGTAGGCCGTGCAGGGCAGGTGCTGCGTCCACGTGTAGCGGTCCGAGCCGGGGCTCACCGTCCCCCCGGCGTCGGCGACGATGCCGTCCGAGTCGGCGGCAAGCCGCTCGTACAGCCCGTTCACGCGCCGCACCCGGTCGGGTGTGATCGGGTCCGGGCCCTGGAGCACCCATACGATCCGCGGCCGGCGGGCCCCGCCTGCCGTCGTGATCTGCTCGACGAGCCGGCGCGCGTCGGCCTCGTACCGCTTGAAGTACCGCTCCCGTGAACCGTCGTACGTGATCTTGTCCATGCACCAGGTGAAGTCCCAGGCGTTGCCCCAGAACTGCAGCACCACGAAGTCCGGCCGCAGCGACCTCACCAGGGCGGCCGCCTTGTCCCGTGCCGGTACGAGCGACCGCTCCGCCGTGCCCTCCAGGTAGTCGCACAGGGTGGTGCCCGAGTAGGGGGCGCTCGTGTACTTCGCGCGCAGGTCCCGGCGCAGCTCCTGGCCGAGGACCTTCTGGTTCTCCATGGCGAGCGAGTCGCCGAGATACAGCACGCGGGGCGCCTTGGCGGGCGCGCGGGGGCCGGGTGAGGCCGGGGCCCGCTGGTGCGTGGTCGTGGACACCTCCGGCGCGGACGGCGGGGACGTGCCAGGTCCGGACGACGGGTCCCCGCACGCCCCGAGCAGCAGCCCGGCCAGCAGGACACCCACGATCCACGGTCCGCGCATACGGCAACTCCCGCCCCGGCCGGTGAAACGGCTCCCCAGGCAAGCACAGCCGGGCCCGGCGCGGAAGACGCGCGTCGGCCACGGAGTGTCCGTGACCGACGACTTGAGGAGCTGTCAGACCCGGTCGGCCGTGATCAGCAGATACTGGAAACTGCCGTTCTTGTACGCGGTCAGGAACGTGTCCTCGATGCCCGTGACGAGATGATCGGCCCGCTTGCGGAGCTCCCAGTAGGGGATGGCGGTGTCGGTGAGGTCCTGCACATGGACGGGGACCAGCCGGTTGCGGGCCATCGCCCGGAAGTACTCCGAGCGTGGATGGATGTCGCAGATGTAGTGGGCGTTGATCAGCGAGACCTCGCGGGAGGCCCGTCCGTAGGTGTCGTTGTAGCAGCCGGTGATCACCACGTAGCGTCCGCCGCGGCGCAGCAGCCGGGCGTGCTCGGCGAACAGCAGGTCCAGCTCCACGTACATGGTCGACTCGTTGTTCCACGACGCCGCGAACGAGTCCGACGGGAAGCCCGTGTCGAGCATGTTCCGGCAGTGGTAGCGGACCTTGCCGTCCATGCCGCGCTGCCGGGCCTGCTCGTTGGCGAAGTCCGCCTGCTTGGCCGAGAGCGTCACGCCGTCGGCGCGGCAGCCGTACCGCAGGTTCGCCACGACGCTGCCGCCGCCGCGTCCGCAGCCGGCGTCGAAGACGCGGTCGGTGGGGGAGAGGGGGCCGAGGTGGGTGGCGAGCAGTTCCGCCTGGGCGTGCTCCAGGCGGTGCAGTTCGGTGGTGACCCGCTCGCGGCGCAGCGCCGGGTCGGGCTCGTCGAGCACGGTCCAGTCGGCGTCTCCGACGCCGTAGTGATGGTGGTACAGGTCGTCGATCTTCCCCAGTTCGAGGTTGACCGGGTTCTCCTCCGCGTTCCAGTAGTCGGCCACGCGGGTCTGGTACGTCGAGTCGGCGGCGGACGGGGACTGCAGTGATGCGGTGGTGGCGTCGGCGGTGGTGGTCAAGGACGGCTCCTCGTGCTTCCGGCGTGACGTCAAGGGACTGTGCTCTACCAGTAGTCGGGCAGGTGGTAGCGGTGGGTGTTGGTGGCGTGCCACTCGTGGTTGCCGGACACCCAGGCGGCGAGGCCCTGGGCGTAGCGCCCCACGAGCGGCGACCCGGCGGACAGGACCGCGGACTCCTCCTCGAAGGCGTCCATGATCTGGTTGTGGATCTCGACGGCCTTCAGATAGGCGGCCTTGAGTCCGCACTGTTCGTCGGCGGCGATGACCAGCGGCAGGTTGAAGTGGTCGGGTTCGGCCGCCAGCTCCTTCGTGAAGGAGTACAGGTCGTTGACGATCGTGGTGGCGTTGCACGCGAGCGCCGTGATCCGCTGGATCTCCGGTCGGGCGTAGACCGCCTCGGGCAGTTCGTAGCCGTCCACGGCGTCGACGATCGACAGGCAGGGGCGGAAGTTGTTGAATTGCCGCATCACCAGGTACTCCCAGACGCGCGGCACGTACCGCGTCTCCGCCCAGGCGGCCTCGGCGACGTACCCGAGGTGCAGCCGGGCGATGTCGTGCACGAACCGGTCGGTCTGGCTGGGCGTGGCGAAACCGGCGTAGTCCCGCAACGCGCGGTGGTACGAGCGCAGCGGACCGTCGGCCGTCAGCCCCTGGCGCCACTCCCTCTCCGCCTCGGGGGGCCCGTGGAAGGGGTCGAGTGCCGACTGCGCGATGACCAGCCGCCCTCCCAGACCGCGAGACGAACCGCCCCGGTCCTCGTCCTCCGAGCAGTAGCAACTGTCGACGAGGTTCTCGGCCAGCAGCAGCTCGCCTGCGACGGTGAGGCGGTCCAGATCGGCGGCGCCCGGATGCTGGAGCACCACGGCCCGGCCGAACTGGAACCCCGCGAAGTCCCCCGTCCACGCCGGCGGAAACAGATCGAGCCCGTGCGCCCAGGCCTCCAGCCTCCGGTCGATCTCCTTGACCTTCTCGGGATCGGCGGGCACGGCGGCCCGATACCGAAGCCCGGGCACAGGCCCACCCCGCCGGGCCCGTCCGGTACGGGCGAAGCTCGGGGGGCCGGGTGGGGTGTGGCGGGGGGTGGGGTGCGCCGGGGAGCCGGAGGTGGGCTGGGCCGTTGAGTTCGAGGGACCGGGGGCCGGTGGGATCGCCAGGCCCGAGAGGCTTGGGGCCGAGAAACCGAGGGTTGGTGGGGCGGGAGGGCGGAAGGCCGGCGGGGTCGCATCGCTCGGTGGTGGTGGGACCGGGGATTCGGCGGTCGGTGGGGTCGGGAGGCCGAGGGGTGTTGGGGTCGAAGGATCGAGGGTTGGACGAGGCTCGGAGCCCGAGGGCAGTGGTGCCGAAGACTTGAGTGCCGCAGGGGCTGAGAAGCCCGGGAGTGGCGGGACCGGGGATTCGGCGGTCGGTGGGGTCGGGAGGCCGAGGGATGTTGAGGTCGGAGGGGTGACGGCTGGACGCGGCGCGGGGCCCGAGGGGATCGCGGAGCCCGGGGACTGTGGCGCCGGAGACCTGAGGGCCGGTGGGGCTGAGAAGCCGAAGGTCGGTGGGGACGGAGGTCGGAAAGCCGCCCGGTGTGCGGAGCCCGGGGGTAGAGGAGCCGGGGATTCGGCAGTCGGTGGGATCGGCAAGCCGGGGGGTGGTGGGGTCGGAGACCCTGGGGTCGGTGGGCCGGAGTGGAGCGCGGAGCCCGAGGGCGGTGGGGCCGGGGACCCGGGAGCCTGTGGGGCCAGGGAGCCGAGGGGCGGTAGGGCCGGTGGGCCCGGGGTTGGTGGGGGCGACGAGCCCGAGGGCTGTGGAGTCGGAGTCCCGAGGGCCGGTACCGCCGGTGAACCCGGGGCTGGTAGGGGCGTGGAGCCCGAGAGCTGCGGTGTCGGGGTCCCGAGGGCCGGTGAGGCCGGGGCCTCGGTGGTCGGTGGGGCCACCGGAAGGCCGGGCGTCGGCCCAGCTTCGGCGTCGGAGGGCTGTCGCGTCTCGGCGTCGGGGATCTCGGAGCCGGGGGGCGGGGGAGTGTTCATGGACGTGCTCGACTCCACCCCGTCAGCCGGCCGTCCGGCCGATCTGGACGTTCTCCAGGATGCCCGCGGCATCGGGCACCAGGATGGCCATCGAGTAGTACGCGGTGACCAGGTAGCGGATGATCGCGCTCTCGTCGACGCCCATGAACCGTACGTTCAGGCCGGGCTGGTACTCCTCCGGGATACCGGTCTGGAACAGTCCGACGACCCCCTGGTCGGCCTCGCCGGTGCGCAGCGCGATGATGCTGCTGGTGTGGTGGTCGTTGACCGGGATCTTGCCGCACGGGAAGAACGGCACACCGCGCCAGGCGGGCACCTCATGCCCGTCGACGTTCGCCGTGCCGGGCACCAGCCCGCGCTTGTTGCACTGCCGGAAGAACGCCGCGATCGCCTTGGGATGGGCGAGGAACAGCCGCGTCTTGCGCCGCATCGACAGCAGCTCGTCCAGGTCGTCCGGGGTCGGCGGGCCCGAGAACGTGCTGATGCGCTGGCTGTGGTCGATGTTGTGCAGCAGCCCGAACTCGCGGTTGTTGACCAGCTCCCACTCCTGCCGCTCACGGATCTCCTCGATGGTCAGCCGGAGCTGCTGCTCGGTCTGGTCCATCGGGTCGTTGTAGAGGTCGGCGATCCGGGTGTGGACACGCAGCACGGTCTGCGTGAGCGACAACTCGTACTCGCGTGGGGCGAGTTCGTAATCGACGAAACCGCCGGACAGCACCGGTTCGCCCACGTGCCCGGCCTGCACCGGCACATCCGCCTCGCCCTTGCGGTTCATGGGCTTGCTCTGCCGCTCCGCGTAGGCCTCCAGATGGGCCGCGAGGGACGGGACACGGTCCGTGTACTCCCGGAGAGCGTCCCAGGACAGCACCAGCACGACGCCCGAGGTCTCCGCCCGCACGGACGTGAGCCACAGCGGGTCGGCCCGCCCCACGGCCTCGTCACCGAGTCCCTCGCCGTCCGTGACGACCCCGATGACCTCCTCCTCGCCGTACTTGCCGGTGGCGTACCGGGTGAAACGCCCGTGCACGATCAGGTAGGCCTCGGTGACGGGCTGGCCGGCCTCGAAGAGCACCTCGCCGACGCGCACCTCACGGACCTCGAAGCGCGACGCGATCTGCTTCAGCACCTCGCCGTCGGAGTAGCCGCGCAGCACGGGCAGTTCGGTGAGCGTCCGGGGGATGACCCTGATGTCGTCGGCACCGTTCTGCTCGAACTCGACCCGGCCCCGGCCCAGACGCAATGTCAGACGCCGGTTGACCCGGTAGGCACCGCCCCTGACGTCGACCCACGGCAGCATCTTGAGCAGCCAGCGCGAGGTGATGGCCTGCATCTGCGGCACGGACTTGGTGGTGGTGGCGAGCTGGCGTGCCGCCTGCGTGCTGAGACTGGTGAGCTGGGCCTCGGCCGCGCCGGTGCCGGCAGCGGGGGCGGGGTCGTCGGTGGCGGGGCCGGTGGTGCTTTCGGGGGCGGACACATTCCCTCCCTGGGATCGAACGGGGTGTTCGCTGGGTGAGCGGGGCGGAACCTTTGCTGAGCAGCGGTGGCCTGGCACACGAGTGGGCCCTGTTTCGCCCCGGACCTGAGCCGAGTGGTCGGACGGGATGGCTGGAGTGGTGGCAGGGACGGTGGAGTGGCCGGCGAAGGCGGCGGCCTCGTGGCGCCGGTGAGCCGGACGAGCCGCGAGGCATAGCCAAACAGCGGCAGAGGCGGCCGGATAACCGCGTGAAGGGGGCGGTTTCTCGCGCCGGAGGTGGCAAACCCACGATGGGTGTGGAGGACCAGCGGGCGTGTGCCCCCACGCCGGTCACCGACCCGGCGCCGCCCGGCGCACAAAGCGCACAGGGCGCACGGGACGTCGCGTATCGCCGGAGTCACCGCCCGTACCTCTCCGGCGCACACCCCGTAGCGACTCACACGCCGTCACCACTCACACCGCCACCCCCTCCGCGGCGCGCATGTTCGCCCGGCCACAGGGCCTGCACCGCGGGAGCGCACCGCCTCACCCCTAGTCGTTCACCAGCACCGCCGCCCCGTCGAACCGCCCCGCCTTCAGATCCCCGAGTGCCTCCACAGCCCGCGACAGCGGGTAGGAACGCGTGGTCGCGCGGACGCCGTAGCGGGCCGCCAGCGTCAGGAACTCCCGGCCGTCCGCACGCGTGTTGGAGGCGACGCTGCGCATCTGCTTCTCGTAGAACAGCTCGGTCTCGTAGTGCAGGGGAGGCGTGTCGGTGAGGTGGATACCGGCGATGGCGAGGACGCCGCCCCGGTCGAGGGCGCGCAGGGCGACCGGGACGAGTTCGCCGACCGGGGCGAAGAGGATCGCGCTGTCCAGTGGCTCCGGCGGCCTCGCGTACGCGTCCTGCGCGGACGCGGCACCCAGGTCCAGCGCCAGCCGCCTCGCGGCAGCACCACGCGTCATGACGTGCACCACGGCGCCCTCGGCCAGGGCCACCTGCGCGCACAGGTGGGCGCTGCCCCCGAAGCCGTACAGTCCGAGCCTCCCACCGGGCGGCAGCGCGGCCCGCCGCAGCGCGCGGTGGCCGATGATGCCCGCGCACAGGAGGGGCGCAAGCGCCACGTCCGGCACGTCGTCCGGCATTCGGTAGGCGAACGCGGCCGGTACGGTCGTGTACTCCGCGTAGCCGCCGTCGGCGTACCAGCCCGTGTACTCGGACCGGGGACAGAGGTTCTCCGCGCCGCGTGCGCAGTACGCGCAGTCGCCGTCCGTGCGGCGCAGCCAGGCCACGCCGACCCGGTCGCCCACCGTGAAGCCGCGCACGGCCGCGCCCGCACCGGCCACGGTCCCGACGACCTCGTGCCCGGGCGTGACACCCACCCGGTGCACGGGCAGATCGCCCTCGGCGACATGCAGATCGGTACGGCACACTCCGCAGGCGCGTACCCGCACCAGCAACTCGTCGTCCGCGGGCACCGGCACGGGTTTCTCCACCAGTCGGAGCGACCCCTCCTCGACGGGCCCCGGCCGCTCCACCGACCACGCGCGCATCGTCCCGTCCGCCATACCGCTCCCCGTCCTGCCGAGGGCTTCCGCCCAGTCTGCGGCGGTACCGCCCGTTCGGCGCGCGGGCCGACCCGAGGGTGACTAGCGTGAGGAAACGGACCATCCACCCATCCGGAGAGGGCCGCAGTCATGGCCGTGCAACCTGAAGGAACCCCTTGCTGGGCCGATGCGAGTTTCAGTGACCTCGAAGGGGCCAAGAACTTCTACGGAGACGTCCTCGGCTGGACCTTCGCCGAGGCGTCGGCGGAGTACGGCGACTACACCCAGGCCTACGCCAACGGCAACGCGGTCGCCGCCGTCGTCCCGCCCATGCCCGGCCAGCCGGAGGCCCCGTCGCAGTGGTGCCTGTACTTCGCCGCCCGGGACACCGCCGCCACCGCCGCCCGGATCCGCGACAACGGCGGCGACGTGCTGATGGAGCCGATGCAGGTCGGCGACTTCGGCACCATGTGCCTGGCCCGCGATCCGAGCGGTGTCGTCTTCGGCGTCTGGCAGGCGGGCACCCACGAGGGCTTCGAGGTGATGGCCGAACCGGGCGCCTACACCTGGGCCGAGGTCTTCACCCGCGAGCCCGAGAAGTCCGACGCGTTCTTCCCCGCCGTCTTCTCCTACCGGCAGCGGGACATGGAGGACGGCGAGATTGACTTCCGCATCTACGACCTCGGCGAACGCACCGTGCTGGGCCGGATGAAGATGACGGAGGAGTTCCCGCCCGAGATGCCGCCGTACATCAACGTCTACTTCACCGTCGAGGACTGCGACGACGCCGTGGCGAAGGCGACCAAGCTCGGCGGCGTGCTGCGGTTCGGTCCGATGAACACGCCGTTCGGCCGGTTCGCCGCCATCAGCGATCCGCAGGGCGCGAACTTCTCGGTGATCGACATCACGACGACCGAGGGAGACATGCCCAAGCTGACCGACGTGTCGTAGCCACCCGACCCTCCCGGCCGGGCGGACCGTGCGGCCATGGCATGATCGAGCCCATGCGTGAACGTGTTGTGGCCGCGTGTGACGGGGCTTCGAAGGGAAACCCGGGGCCCGCGGGCTGGGCCTGGGTCGTCGCCGACGCTTCAGAGAGCCCGGTGAGCTGGGAGGCGGGGCCGCTCGGCAAGGCCACCAACAACGTCGCGGAACTGACCGCGCTGGAGCGCCTGCTGACGGCGACCGACCCGGGCGTACCGCTCGAGATCCGGATGGACTCGCAGTACGCGATGAAGGCCGTCACCACCTGGCTGCCCGGCTGGAAGCGCAACGGCTGGAAGACGTCCGCCGGCAAGCCGGTCGCCAACCAGGACCTCGTCGTACGCATCGACGAGCTCCTGGACGGCCGCTCGGTCGACTTCCGCTACGTGCCCGCCCACCAGGTCGACGGCGACCGGCTCAACGACTTCGCCGACCGCGCCGCCAGCCAGGCCGCCACCGTCCAGGAGTCCGCGGGCAGCGAGCTCGGTTCCCCCCAGCCGCCCCCCCCCCCCGACCCCCCCGCCAAGGCCCCGCGCGCCCCGCCCCGCCGCGGT
>NZ_JBHUQX010000335.1:0-10743 GCF_042674225.1 Streptomyces sp. NPDC056948 | reverse complement strand
GCGGTTCTCGCAGGCGCCCCCGGACCTGTTCCCACTGACCTCAGGTACTCAAAAGGACAGTCAGGTCGCGTTTCTGCTGCGGATTTCGCAGGCAAAGGGGCATTGACGGGCTGCTTTTCGTCGGGGTTCGATGCTGCGCACATCCACCGCCGAGCCGATGGGAACCGCCGCATGACCGACACGCTCCGTCCTGTCGAGACAGCCGTGGCGCACGCGCCGGACCGTCACCCCAGGAAGCTCAAGCGCTCCATCGGAGTCGTCGGCGGCACCCTCCTCACCCTCTCCTGCGTGACCCCCGCCTCCACGCTGTTCGTGGTGGTCCCCGACCTGTTCGGCTCGCTCGGCACCGCCACCGCCCTGACCATCGCCATCGGCTCGCTGCTCTGCGTCGCGGTGGCGTTCTGCTACGCGGAGCTGGGCACCCTCATCCCCAGCGCGGGCGGCGAGTACGCGATGGTCTCGACGCTGGCCGGCCGTCTGGCGGGCTGGCTGGTCTTCGTCCTCTCGCTCCTGGTCGTGATGATCGTCCCGCCGGTCATCGCGATGGGCACGGCCGACTACCTCGCCCCGGTCGCCCATCTCGACCCGTCCTGGACGGGCGCCTCGGTCATGCTGCTCGCCACCCTCGCCGGCCTGCTCGACCTGCGCGCCAACGCCTGGATCACCGGCGTCTTCCTGGTCCTGGAGGTCATCGCGGCGGCCGTGGTGGCGGTCCTGGGCTTCACCCACGCCGAACGCGGCCCGGACAGCCTGGTCTCGATGCGGGTGGCAGGCCCGAGCGGCGCCCCGGACACCGTCACGGCCCTGCTCGTGGTCTCCGGCCTCGCGATCGCCCTGTTCGTCACCCAGGGCTTCTCCACCGCGGTCTACCTCTCCGAGGAACTGGAGAACCCGCGCCGCACGGTCGCCCGTACGGTCCTGGCCACCCTCGGCATCTCCGCCGTGATCATCCTGGTGCCGGTCGTCGCCATCACCCTGGGCGCCTCCGACCTCGCCGAGCTGACCGGCGGGGACATCTCCGCCATGGTCACCGCCTGGTCCAACTCGGCCGTCGGCACGTTCGTCAGCCTCTGCGTGGCCCTCGCGATCATCAACGCCGGGATCGTCATGGTCATCCAGAACTCCCGCGTCCTGTTCGCCTCGGCCCGCGACAAGGCCTGGCCCGCCCCGGTGAACACCCTCTTCTCCCGCCTCGGCCGCTTCGGCTCCCCCTGGATCTCCACCCTCGCGGTGGGCGTCCCCGGCGCGGCCCTGTGCTTCGTGAACCTGGACACCTTGTACGGCGTCACAGGCGTCTCGGTCACCGGCATGTACCTCCTGGTCGCGATCGCCGCCCTGCTCGCCCGCCGAACCCCCCACAAGCACACCCCGGCCTGGCGCATGCCCCTGTGGCCGACGGCCCCGGTCCTGCTGATCACGGTCCTCACGTACGTCCTTGTCCAGCAGGAGCCCCGCCACCTCCTGTGGACCGGCGGCATCGCGGCCGCGGCGACTTTGTACTGGGCCCTGTACCTCCGCCCCCGCCGGGAGACGCGGTGGCTGGTGACGGTCCCGGAGGACACGCGGGCTTGAGGTCCTCAGTCCGGGCGGCCCGGCCGATGGGCGGACATCCACGTCACCGCGTGATCGACGGCCTCCCTGACGCCGAACAGCCGGGCCGTGCTCCTGCCCACCCTGCCGGTGCGGACGGGAGCCCCGCTGTCCTGGAAGGACCTGCCGACGGTGGTGAAGTCGCTGTCGTCGAGCGCCACGTCCGTGTAGGTCCACCATGTGCGCTCGCCTCGGGCCCGGACAACGCAGTGGTACTCCTGCAACGGCCGGTCCGCCACACGGTATTCGGCCAGGTGGAACGCGGTGCAGGAGGCGAACCCCACTCCGAGGAGCAGCACCTTGGCGCCCTCCTTGTACAGCCGGGCCAGCGGGGACCGTTCTCCTAGGTGGCAGTCGGGGGCATGGTCGGACACGATCATGCGGGCGAGCGGGCCGACGGCCGCGAACGACGTCTGAGGATGGTCGCTGCGAAGTGCTTCGGGAAGAGTCCTCACCTCTTCGGCGAGCCGCCCCATCGACGGGGCGGGCGTGCGCCGGGGATCGTACGGAGGCATGGCCCTCCGCAGTTCCTCGACCTGTTGCTCGGTGCATCCCTGAATACGCTGCCGATAGGCGCGTGAGGTATCGGAATTCTCTGGCGTGAAGGCCGGAACGACGAGTGTGCCCTCGGGCCCGAGCGCCGCACGGAGCGCACGCACCACTGCCCGGCTCTCGCCTCGCACAGGGCCGAGGCTGCGCAGTGAGGAATGGGTCAGGAGGGCTCCGCCTGGGCCGATCCCAAGAGCACGAAATTCCTCGGTCAGGGTCTCCTCGTCGATGGCAGGCGGGTGAGAGCGTCCGTCGAGTGTCCGCATCATGACCTTTCTGCGCCGGCTTGCCCGGGCCGGGTCAGAAGCCGGAGTCGTTCCTGGAAGTAGGTGATCAGTTTCATCAGGTCGAGGCAGTAGACCGAGGGGTTGTCGAACGCGTTGCCCGAACGGAACCGATGGGCGTAAAGACCCCCACCGCACACGTTCACGACCGGACACGACCTGCATGTGGCGCACAGATCCGCGACGCCGCGTCGGCGCTCACGCAGACCGGGGTGGTTGGCGACCGAGTCGAGGGAGTGAGAGAAGACGTCCAGGCCTGTAGCGGGTGCCCCGTGATAGGCGGTCTTGAGTGAGTCCGCCTGTTCGTAGGTGCCGTCGGTCTCGATCACGACATGGTCGACCGAAGTGGTCCCGGTCGACTCGACGAGAGCCGGGCCGCCTGTGAGGAGACTGAGGACGGACTCGAAGAGCCGTACCGGCACGGGACAGCCGGTGGCGAACCACTCATCGGCAATAGTGATCAGCCAGTCGGCGTAGGGGGTCGTCTCCGGCCCGGGGCGAGGGGGTGGGTTCTCCCAAGTGGCGTGGGGCAACAGGAAGTCGATCTTCGGAGGATCCAGTTCCAGGAGAGCCGAGAAGACCCTCAGCGGGTCGTTCTCCGGGTCGACCGTGCACAGCAGTCCTGCGAAGAGATGCCGATAGCGGGGCCGTTGGAGAAGCCGTACGGCATCGAGGGCGAGGTCATGGCTGCCGCGGCCGTCCGCGAAGCGGCGATGGCGGTCGTGCGCGGCACGGTCGCCGTCCAGCGATACGCCGACCTTGATGTCGTATTCCCGGAAGAGCTCACAGAAGTGCTCGTCCAGGCGGACGGCGTTCGTCTGGACCCGCAGATCAAGGCGGCTGCGGCCCTCCAGCGCCGAGCGGAGTTCCTCCGCCATGTCGCGCAGTCGCGTGTGGCCGACCAGGAGAGGTTCACCCCCGTGCAGGATGACGTGCACGGTGTCCAGCCTATGAGCGGATGCGTGTTCGGCTATTCTCCCGGCGGTCTGGGCGAGCACGTCGCGGGAGATGACCGGGGGCCGGCCGCGCCAGCTGTGGTCTGCGTGCGTATAGACGTAGCAGTGATCGCATGCCAGGTCGCAGCGGCTGTGTACCTTGACGACGAACTGCTGCAATGGTGGCGCAGCAGAAACGTCGTGCCCCTCAGATGCAGGAGCTGAATGTGACAGGCCAGCCTCCGTCATCTATTGCCTCCGTCCCGGGTGCGGAGTCTCCCTTTACCGGGAAGCTGGGCTCGGACACTGAAGAGGCTCGCTCATGACTCGTCGGTGGCTTGGGCGCTTCGCATTTCGACCTCGGCTCCACGGAGGCAGTGAACGATTCGCTCATGGGTATCCCCTACGGCGTCGGTCACGCGTATACGGATGTACAGGTTGTCGAGCATGGAGATCGCAGGAATTGAAAAGCGGGCGGCGTACATGCCCTTGCGATCGATGTCGGTACTGAGTGGCCATCCGGAGCCGAGAGGCTCCAGATCGAAGTCCTTTCCGATCTCCAGGCCCAGTGACTCAAGCTCCGTGAGGGTGGCCTGGTAGCCCTGCCACTGGACGTGCGCGGCGGGGACTTGTTGGCCTGCCGCCTGAACGTGGTAGTC
This sequence comes from Streptomyces sp. NPDC056948, assembly GCF_042674225.1. Lineage (NCBI taxonomy): Bacteria > Bacillati > Actinomycetota > Actinomycetes > Kitasatosporales > Streptomycetaceae > Streptomyces > Streptomyces sp. NPDC056948. The sequence continues at coordinate 6,726 of NZ_JBHUQX010000335.1, read as the reverse complement.
GACGCTCTCCACGACGGCGCTGTGCATTCCCCCGTTCCGGACCCCCACGACCCACACGAACTTGCTGTTCATGCCGGGCGCGTCGACACTCACATGGCCGTTCCAGCCGATGATGGGCTTCACTGTCCTCGAATATTGAGCGCGTGCGAAGACGAAACCGAGTGCGACGGCGAGCAGGCTGCCCAACGCTTCCTGGCCGAGTAGCGTAATTCGCCAGGGCCAGTGCAGCCTGACTTCCTGGGAGAGGTTCCCTTTCGTTATTTCCCAGACCGTCATCGCGATCAGTGCGGCGAGGAGAATGACGGGTGCCGTGAAGAGGAGCGGGCTGCGGCGTACACGATGCTGGCGGTCGTCGAGATGCCCTGACCCTGGAAGTGCGGTCCCACCTGTCATGTGATTGTTCCCGCCTTCGTTCAGCAGGCACTCGGGTGCGGCACAGCATGGCAGTCAGGGAATTGCTCTCCCAGGCCCTTTCTGGACATTTTCCCGTGATGCTTGTGTGGCCGACGGGGAAAAGGTGCCGTAAGGAAGGGGCGCGATCTTCGATCTCCGTACTGCGGATGCGGTACGGCGGGAGTGGCGTGTACTCCCCTGGGAGTGATGCCACTTCAGTCTCCGGTCGACAACTGTTCGACAGGTTGACCCCGTACCGTTGACGCATGGATCTTCGACTGCCCGGACTCCACGGGCTGCTTCGGAGGCCCCGGAGGCTCCTTGCCGCCGGGGCCGCCGTCGTCGTGCTCGCGGGTGCGGGAACGTGGACGGCCGTCGCGAACGACGAGACGCCCCCGGTCCACCGCGAAGACCGGACCCTGGCCACCGGCGACGGCGTGCGCGTCGACACCTCGTACTTCACCTCCGGCGGCGACGGCCGCCGCCCCGCCGTGCTGCTCGGCCACGGCTTCGGCGGCAGCAAGAACGACGTACGGCAGCAGGCCGAGGGCCTCGCCAGAGACGGCTACGCGGTCCTGACCTGGTCGGCGCGCGGCTTCGGCAAGTCGAACGGGAAGATCGGCCTGAACGACCCGAAGGGCGAGGTCGCCGACGTCTCGAAGCTCCTCGACTGGCTGGCGAAGCAGCCCCAGGTCGAGCTCGACAAGCCCGGAGATCCGCGCGTAGGGATGGCGGGCGGCTCGTACGGCGGCGCCATCGCGCTGCTGACGGCGGGGCACGACGACCGGGTCGACGCCATCGCCCCGGCGATCACGTACTGGAACCTCGCCGACGCGCTGTTCCCGAACGACGTGTTCAAGAAGCTGTGGGCCGGCATCTTCGTCAACTCCGGCGGCGGCTGCGAGAAGTTCGAGCCCGCGCTGTGCCGGATGTACGAGCGGGTCGCCGAGTCGGGCACGCCGGACGCCGAGGCGCGCAAGCTGCTCGAGGAGCGCTCACCGTCCGCCGTGGGCAAGGACATCGACGTGCCGACCCTGCTGATGCAGGGCCAGTCCGACTCCCTCTTCCCGCTCGGCCAGGCCGACCAGGCCGCGAAGGCCATCCGCGCCAACGGCGCCCCCGTCGACGTCGACTGGATCGCGGGCGGCCACGACGGCGGCGACATGGAGACCGGCCGCGTCCAGGACCGTGTCACCACCTGGTTCGACCGCTATCTGAAGGATGACAAGGGCGCCGACACCGGCCCCGCCTTCCGCGTCACCCGCACCCTCGGCACGGGCTCCGGCGACGGCGAACCCCGCCTGACCGGCGTGACCTCGGACCGTTACCCCGGCCTGGAGGCCGAGCAGCGCTCCATCGCCCTGGCCGGCCGTGAGCAGCGCTTCGACAACCCGCCCGGCGCCAGCCCGCCCGGCGTCTCCGCCCTGCCCGGCCTCGGCGGCGCCGGCGGCCTCAGCCAGCTCTCCACGCTCGGCATCGGCATCTCGCTCGACTTCCCCGGCCAGTTCGCCGCGTTCGAGTCGAAGCCCTTCGGCGAAGACGTCCAGATCACCGGATCGCCCACGGCCACCGTCCACGTGAAGTCCACCAGCGACGACGCCGTGCTCTTCGCGAAGGTCTACGACGTCGGCCCCGGCGGCGCCTCCCAGCAGGTCCTGCCCTCCCAGCTCGTCACGCCCCTCAGGGTCGAGGGCGCGAAGGCAGGCAAGGACGTCACGATCACCCTCCCGGCGATCGACCACGAGATCGACGACGGCCACCGGCTGCGCCTGGTCCTCGCCTCGACGGACCTCGGCTACGCCTCCCCGGTCTCCCCGGCGACGTACACCGTCTCCCTCAAGGGCGATCTGAAGGTCCCCTCGGCCCTCGGGCAGCGCGACACCGAGGGCGGGCTGCCCGCCTGGGTGTGGTGGATGCCGATCGCCGGCGCGGTGATCGCCCTGGCGCTGCTCATCACGGGCCACCGTCGCACCGCGGCCCCCGCCCCGCCCGACCCCGAGCTCGCCGAAGTCCCACTGCAGATCACGGACCTGACCAAGCGCTACGCGAAGTCGTCCGACCGGTACGCCGTCAAAGACCTGTCCTTCCGCGTGGAGAAGGGCCAGGTGCTGGGTCTCCTCGGCCCCAACGGAGCGGGGAAGACGACCACCCTGCGCATGCTGATGGGCCTGATCAAGCCGGACGGCGGCGAGATCCGCGTCTTCGGCCACGCCATCAGCGCGGGCGCCCCGGTCCTCTCCCGGGTCGGCGCCTTCGTCGAGGGCGCGGGCTTCCTGCCGCACCTGTCCGGCCGCGAGAACCTGGAGCTGTACTGGCGCGCCACCGGCCGCCCCGCCGAGGACGCGCACATGGAGGAGGCCCTGGAGATCGCTGGCCTGGGCGACGCGCTCGCCCGCGCGGTGCGCACCTACTCCCAGGGCATGCGCCAGCGGCTCGCCATCGCGCAGGCCATGCTCGGCCTGCCGGACCTGCTCATCCTCGACGAACCGACCAACGGCCTCGACCCGCCCCAGATCCGCGAGATGCGCGAGGTGATGATCCGCTACGCCGCCGCGGGGCGCACGGTCATCGTCTCCAGCCATCTCCTCGCGGAGGTGGAGCAGACCTGCACCCACCTGGTCGTGATGGACCACGGACAGCTCGTCCAGGCGGGCCCGGTCGAGGACATCGTCGGCTCGGGCGACACGCTCCTGGTGGGCACGGCCACGCCGGTGGACGAGCCCGTCGTGGAGAAGGTCACCGCGCTGCCGGGCGTCGTCTCGGCCGTGCGCACCGACGAGGGCCTCCTGGTCCAGCTCGACGCCGACGGCTCCCCGCAGCGCCTGGTCGCCGAACTCGTACGGCTGGACGTGCCGGTGCGGTCGGTCGGCCCGCACCGCCGCCTGGAGGACGCCTTCCTCACCCTGATCGGAGCCGAAGCATGAGCAAGCTCGCCGAGCCGCCCGTCGAGGTCGCCGACGGCTACCGCGCGGGCCGCACCCTGCCCCTGCGGGTCGAGCTCGTCCGGCAGCTCAAGCGGCGCCGCACGATGGTCATGGGCGGCGTCCTGTTCGCCCTGCCGATCATCCTGCTGATCGCCTTCCAGGTCGGCGGCAACCCGGGCGGCAACAACAACCGGGTGAACCTCATGGACACGGCCACCGCGTCCGGGGCGAACTTCGCGGCGGTCAACCTCTTCTCCGCCGCCGGCTTCCTCCTCGTCATCCCCGTCGCCCTGTTCTGCGGGGACACGGTCGCCTCGGAGGCGAGCTGGTCCTCCCTGCGCTACCTGCTCGCCGCGCCCGTGCCCCGGGCCCGGCTGCTGTGGTCCAAGCTCGCCGTCGGACTCACCCTGAGCCTCGCGGCGATGGTCCTGCTCCCGGTCGTCGCCCTCGCCGTCGGCACGGTCGCCTACGGCTGGGGCCCGCTCGAACTGCCCACCGGCGGCAGTCTGTCCACGGGCACGGCGGCCCAGCGCATCCTGATCGTCGTCGCGTACATCATGGTGTCCCAACTGGTCACCGCCGCCCTCGCGTTCTATCTGTCGACCCGGACGGACGCACCGCTCGGCGCGGTCGGCGGCGCGGTGTTCCTGACCATCATCGGCAGCGTCCTCGACGAGGTGACGGCCCTCGGCGACTGGCGCCACTTCCTGCCCGCGCACTGGCAGTACGCCTGGCTCGACGCCGTGCGGCCGCAGTTGGAGTGGTCGGACATGATCCAGGGCACGTCGATTTCCGTAACGTACGCGCTCGTGCTGTTCGCCCTGGCCTTCCGCGGTTTCGCCCGAAAGGACGTCGTCTCCTAGGTCAACGGAGGATCTCCCACCGGTCTCGACGGCCCGTCTCCGTGGCCGCTTCGAGACGCTTCCGCAACGCCCCGTACCGCACGTTCTCACCCCCTGCGCCGTCACAGTCGCAAGAAGCCGACACCAACGGACCCAGGGGGCACGGACGATGGAGCGGTACCGGACACGAAAACTGTTGCTCGCCCTCACAGCGGCGAGCGGACTCCTGCTCACCGCGTGCAGCGGCAGCGCCGACAGCAGCGGGGGCAGCAATTCCGCCGACCGTGACGGCTACAGCGCGCCCACTCAGGGCGCCGAACGCAGCGAACAGCGGGACGACCGCCGGGAGAACCCCCGGAACCTCTCCACCTTCGCCCTCGACGTCGACACCGCCTCCTACGACTACGCCCGCCGCGCCCTCGCCGACGGCCGCTTCCCCGACCCCTCGACGGTCCGCCCCGAGGAGTTCGTCAACAGCTTCCGCCAGGACTACGAACGCCCGGACGGCGACGGCTTCTCGGTCACCGTCGACGGCGCCCGCACCGACGACGAGGACTGGTCCCTGGTCCGCGTCGGCCTCGCCACCCGCTCCGCGGAACGCACCGGCGAACGCCCGCCCGCCGCCCTCACCTTCGTCATCGACGTCTCCGGCTCCATGGCAGAACCGGGCCGTCTGGACCTCGCCCAGGAGTCCCTCGCCGTGATGACGGACCGGCTGCGCGACGACGACTCGGTCGCCCTCGTCACCTTCAGCGACGAGGCCGAGACCGTCCTGCCCATGACCCGCCTCGACGGCAACCGCGACGAGATCCACGACGCCATCGCCGAGCTGGAGATCCAGAGCTCCACCAACCTCGGAGCGGGCGTCGAGACCGGCTACGAACAGGCCGTCGAGGGCCTGCGCGAGGGCGCCACCAACCGGGTCGTCCTCGTCTCCGACGCCCTCGCCAACACCGGCGACACCGACGCGGACGCCATCCTGGAGCGGATCTCCGGCGAACGCCGCGAGCACGGCATCACCCTCTTCGGCGTCGGCGTGGGCAGCGACTACGGCGACGCCCTCATGGAGAACCTCGCCGACAAGGGCGACGGCCACACCGTCTACGTGTCCGACCCGGGCGAGGCCCGCAAGGTCTTCTGCGAGCAGCTCCCGCGCCACATCGACCTCACCGCCCGTGACGCCAAGGCCCAGGTCGCCTTCGACCCCGGGACCGTCGAGGAGTTCCGCCTGATCGGCTACGACAACCGCCGTGTCGCCGACGAGGACTTCCGCGACGACCGTGTCGACGGCGGCGAGGTCGGCCCCGGCCACACCGTCACCGCCCTGTACGCCGTGCGCACCGAGCCGGGCGCCGAAGGCCACCTCGCCACCGCCACCGTCCGCTGGCTCGACCCGGACACCCGCGACCCCCACGAGGAGTCCGGCGACCTCGAGACCGACGCCCTCCACGACTCCCCGCGTGCCGCCCCGAGCCGCTTCCAGGTGACCGCGGTGGCGGCCTACTTCGCCGACGCCCTCCGCCGGGGAGAGGACCGCATCCCGGGAGCCCCGGCCGGCTTCAAAGAACTCGCCGACCGCGCCCACGCGTTGGCCGGGAGCACCGAGGACGGGGCCGTGGGCGACCTGGCCGAGGCCATCGAACAGGCGGCCCGCGGGCGGGACCGATAAGCCTCCCGGCCTTCGCCCGCACGGCGGGCCAACCGGGTGAACCTGCGGAACCAATCCTCCCGCGCCGGGTTGATGAGGCAGTAGAGCATGCGGCGCTGCGATTTTCACCGCTGCCGCTTTCTTCAAGCAGGAGGACGACTACATTGCGACAGACCCTGAGCAAGGGAGCGTTCGCGGCGGCCGCGGCCACGGGGCTTCTGTCCCTGTACGGCAGCCCCGCCCTGGCTGACGCCGATGCGTCAGGAGTGGCGAAGGACTCCCCTGGTGTGCTCTCCGGGAACAGCGTGCAGGCGCCGGTCCACGTGCCGGTGAACCTGTGCGGCAACACCGTCAACGGACTCGCGGCGTTCAACAAGGCGATCGGCAACTCCTGCGAGAACACCTCGCACAAGCCGAAGCACCACGACTCGGGTGCGGACGCGTCCGCGGTCGTGAAGGGTTCTCCCGGTCTGGGCTCCGGGAACAACGTGCAGCTCCCGGTCGACGCGCCCACGAACGTGTGCGGCAACTCCGTCAACGGCGGCGCGCTGTTCAACACGGCGTACGGCAACGACTGCGAGAACGAGTCGTCCGGTGGCGGCTACGGCCACGACCACCACCACGACACTCCGTCGACGGACGAGGAGAAGACGCCTCCGGTCAAGGAGGTCCCCTCCAGGCCGGACCACGAGACCCCGGACTCCACGACTCCGGACACCGAGACGTCGTCCACCTCCGAGGAAGAGGAAGTGGAGGAGGGCACGGTGCCCCAGCTTGCCGAGACCGGCAGTGAGGCCATGGCGGCCGCTTCGGCAGCCAGCGCCGCCCTGATCGTCGGCGGAGTGATGATGTACCGCCGCGGGCGCACCACCTCGTCCCGGTAGCTGTTCCCGGGTGCCGGACGTGATCCGTCCGGCAC
>NZ_JBHUQX010000334.1:0-10784 GCF_042674225.1 Streptomyces sp. NPDC056948 | reverse complement strand
CCGTACGGGCGCGGCCGCGGTGACGGCCGGGCTCGTCCTCCTCGTCGCCGCCCTGGCGGTCGTCGACATCACCCAGGGCACCGCCGCCGTCGGACCGGCTCAGGTGTTCAAGGCCCTGGCCGGGCAGGCCGATCCGGGCGACGCGTCCGTGGTCATCGCCTCCCGGCTGCCGCGGATGGCCGCCGGCCTCCTGGTCGGCGTCGTCCTCGGCATCGCGGGCGCCGTCCTCCAGGCCGTCAGCCGCAATGTGCTCGCCTCGCCCGACACCCTCGCGGTGAACGCCGGTTCGTACCTGGCGCTCGGTCTGGTCGGCGCGACCGGCGTCTCCCTGCCGCTGCTGGCCTCCTCGGGCGTCGCCTTCGCGGGCGGGCTGGTGGCGGCGGCCGTCGTGCTCGCCCTGTCGGGGCTCGGCACGGGCACCGTACGGCTGGTCCTCGCGGGCACGGCGCTCGCGCTGGGCCTGAACTCCGTGACGGAGGGGCTGCTCCTGCTGTTCCCGCAGCAGACGGAGGGCCTCTACCAGTGGAACCAGGGCAGCATCGGCCAGAACGGTTTCGACGGCGTCCTGCAGATGCTGCCCGTCGCGCTGGCGGGACTCGTCGGGCTGCTGCTGGTCGCCCGGCGGGTCGACGCGCTCGCCCTCGGGGACGACGCGGCACGCGGGCTGGGCGTCCCGGTCCACGCCACCCGTGTCACGGTGGTCGTGCTGGCGGCGCTGCTGTCGGCGGCGGCCGTCACGCTCGCCGGGCCCATCGGCTATGTCGGGCTCTGCGCCCCCGCCCTGGTGCGTCCGCTCGCCCGCCGGTTCCGGGGCTTCGTCCGCGCCCGCGCGGCCCTGCCCGTGGCCGGGCTCACCGGTGCCGCGCTGGTGCTCGGGTCGGACGTGCTGCTGCGGGCCCTCGTCCCCGCGGACAGGGCGGTCGCCGTGCCCACCGGCATCGTCACCAGCCTGGTCGGTGCCGTGTTCCTGGTGGTGACGGCCCTGCGGCTGCGGGACACGGCAGGCGCCGACGCACCGGACCGGCTGCGCATCCCGAGCCGGACCACGTTCCTGGTCACGGTGGGCGTCCTGGCCGCCGTGGTCGTGGGTGTCACGCTGGCCGGCGTCCTGCTGGGCGACAGCAAACTCCTGCTCGGCGATGTCGCGAACTGGGCGCGGGGGCGGGCCGGTCAGGCCGTCTCCTTCGTGCTGGACACCCGGGTGCCGCGGGTGTTCGCGGCCCTGTGCGCGGGCGCGTCGCTCGCCCTGGCCGGCACGCTCGTGCAGGCCGTGACCCGCAACCCGCTCGCGGAGCCGGGGGTTCTGGGTGTCTCCGGGGGAGCCGCGCTGGGCGCCGTGCTGCTGGTGACGACCGTGCCCGCCGCCGGCTCCTGGGGTATCGCGGGTGCCGCGTTCGGGGGCGCCGCGCTGGCCTCCGCCATAGTCTTCGGGCTCGCGGCGCGGGGCGGCTACCGGCAGAACCGGCTGGTCCTCGTCGGGATCGGCATGGCCGCCGGTTCCACGGCCCTGATCAGTCTGCTCATCGTGCTCACCGACCCGTTCAACGCCACGAAGGCGCTGACCTGGCTGTCCGGTTCGACGTACGGGCGGACCATGCCGGACGTCGTGCCCGTCGCGCTCGTGCTGGCGCTGGGCCTGGTCGTCGCGGTCGCGCGGCGCACCGAGCTGGATCTCGTCTCCCTGGACGAGGACACCCCGCTGCTGCTCGGCCTCGGACTGCCCCGGGCCAGGCTCGGTTTCCTGGTGGTGGGTGTCCTGCTCGCCGCGACCGCGGTCGCGTCGGCCGGCACCATCGGCTTCGTGGGTCTCGTGGCGCCGCACGCGGCGCGGGCCCTCGTGGGCCGGCGGCATGTGCGGGTGGTGCCGGTCGCCGTCCTGCTCGGCGCCGCGCTCGTCTGCACGGCCGATCTGCTCGGCCGGACCGTCATCGCCCCCGCCCAGCTCGGCGCGGGAATGATGACGGCGGTGATCGGCACACCGTACTTCCTGCGTCTGCTGGTACGGAACCGAAAGGCGACATAAGCCACCTAAAAGGTCATCAATGGCTAAATTGCCTCACGCCTGCCTGTTGTATGGATCCACGCACAACGGGAGTGAGGGAGCATGGCCAAGGACATCACGGACGCGGGCCCGCCACCGTCCGCGAGCCTGAAGCCCAATGCGATCGGGTTCCTCGACGCTCTGGTCATCGGGCTCAACGCGACCTCACCGGCCTACTCGGTGGCGGCGGTCATCGGCCCGGTCGTGGCGCTGGTGGGCATCTACGCCCCCGGGGTGATGATCGCGTCGTTCGTGCCGATGCTGCTGATCGCGTCGGCGTTCTACTACCTCAACAAGGTCGACCAGGACTGCGGCACGACCTTCTCGTGGGTCACCCGGGCCATGGGGCCGTGGGCGGGCTGGCTGGGCGGCTGGGCCATCACCATGACGGGTGTCCTGGTCGTCGGGTCGCTGGCGGATGTCGCCGTGACCTTCTTCCTGCTCGCCGTCGGCCTGGACAGCTGGGCGGACAACGACGTCGTGCGCCAAGTGCTCACGGTGCTCCTCATCGTGGTGATGACGGCCCTGTGCGTGATCGGCACCGAGGTGTCGGCCAGGATCCAGAACGTCCTCATCCTGGCGCAGGTCGCCTGTCTGCTGGTCTTCGCCGTGGTGGCGCTCTACCGCGTCTACGCCGACACCGGCACCCTCGACTCCATCGAACCGAAGTTCAACTGGCTCGATCCCTTCGGAGCGGGCGGGGCCTCCCTGACCGCCGCCCTGCTGCTGGGCGTGTTCATCTACTGGGGGTGGGAGTCGGCGGTCAACCTCACCGAGGAGGTCGAGGACTCCGCCACCGCCCCCGGCAAGGCGGCCGTGTGGTCGACGGTGCTGCTGCTGGTGACGTACCTCGCGGTCGCCTTCGCGGTCGTGGGCTACGCCGGAACGGCCTACCTGGCCGAGAACGCGGCGGAGGAGGAGTTCATCTTCGCGCTGCTCGCCGAGGAGGCGATGGGCGGCTGGGACTGGGTCGTGCTGCTGGCGGTCTCGACGTCCGCGCTCGCGTCCACGCAGACGACGATCATCCCGGCGTCGCGCACGGGCCTGTCGATGGCCCGCCGGCACGCGCTGCCCGCGCACTTCGGCCGTATCAACCCGCGGTTCCGCACCCCCGACGTGAGCACCTGGTGGGTCGCCGGGATCGCCATCGTCTGGTATCTCGTCCTCTACCACATCAGCGAGAACGCCCTCTTCGACTCGCTGACCGCGCTGTCCCTGCTGATCGCGTTCTACTACGCGCTCACGGGTGTCGCCTGTGCGGTCTACTACCGCCGCCAACTGACCCGCAGTGCCCGCAACTTCTTCCTGATCGGGCTCGGCCCCCTGGTCGGTGCCGGGCTGCTGGCCTGGCTGCTGGTGGAATCCGTGGCGGACATGTCCGACGCCGCCAACTCCTACAGCGGCGTCTCGTGGTTCGGGCTCGGCCCCCCGCTGGTCATCGGCATCGGCATCGTCGTCGCGGGCGTGATCCTCATGGTCGTGTGGCGGCTGATGACGCCCGTGTTCTGGTCGGAACACCCCAGCGTGGTCGACCCCGACCTCGTCCCCGGCAAGCACGGCAAGGAGTCCTGAGATGTCGGTGGTCCTCGGCTACGACGAGTCCCCGGGCGCCCAGAGCGCGCTGCGGGTCGCGATCGAGGTGGCGGCCGCGTACGGCGAACCGCTGGTGATCGTCTACGGCGCCGCGGCCCCGGGCGTCACGGGCGACGAGTACACCGCCCACCACAGGGCCGTGCGCGAGGCCGGAAGCACCGTGCTCGGGCACGCGGTCCGCGTCGCCGACGAGGCCGGCGTGCCCAGCACGGTCGAACTCATCGACCAGCGGCCCGCGCAGGCGCTGATCGACGCCGCGGCACGCCACGACGGCAGGGTGATCGTGGTGGGCACCTGGGGCGAGAGCCCGGTGCGCGGGGCACTGCTGGGCTCGACCCCCCACAAACTGCTGCACCTCTCGAACATCCCCGTCCTGTGCGTGCCGGCCACCGCCGAGTCATGAGCCGCCCGGGCGCGGCCTCTTCAACGGGCTGACGACGTACAGGTCGAGGATGTCGGGCAGGGGCGCGACGCCGGGACCGCCCTCACGGACCCAGGAGACGACGTCCTCGGTCGCGGCCGGGTCGTTGACCAGCCCGAGCCACACCGGCCGGGCCCCGGCGGCCCGGCCCGCCGCTGACGGCTGTACGACGATGACGTTGGCCTGGTCGCAGACGTCGAGGCACTCGGAGACCCGCACGGGCGCCACCTCGCGCAGCCGCTCGGTCTGGGCCGCGTGATCGACGCCGGTCACCTTGCCGCTGCCGCAGCAGCAGTCCCGGCACACGACGACGCGGCACGGAACCCCTCCGGCCTGGGTCGCGGACATGCCGCACCCTTCCTCTCTCCGGGGAGATCCGCCCCGGTGGTTCGTCGAGGAGGCGACCGCGTGAGTCTCCTGGCTCCCGGCCGAGGCCGGTCACAGTGGCGGGACCGCGCCGGATTCACACCGGCTTCCTCGTTCCGCCGTCGCCATGTCCCGGCCATCATTCCATGCGGCCGGTACGGTCACGTTCCTTCCCTGAGCGGGTTGGGCAGCGGCAGATAGCGGGCGTCGGCGCCGTTCGCGCCCGTCCAGCGCAGCAGGAGGTTCGTCTTGGCGGGGAGGGAGGGCGAGGTGAGCAGACCGGAGATCTCGGGCAGGTCGTGGCGGGCGAGTTCGCGGCGGGCGGCGGGCCAGGGGTCGAACCCGGGCCGGCGTTCGGCGAGGGCGCCGGCGATCTCGGTGAGGTGGTTGACGACCAGGCAGTACACGAGCCGCTCCCAGCCGGCCTCCCTGGAGACGTCCGGGAGCAGTTTCACGCCCTCGGCGTCCCGGTACAGCGCCTGCACGGGCATGCCGTCGGCGTCCACGGCGACCAGGGTGTTCTGCAGATGAGCCTCGATGACGACGCCGTGCCGGGCGAAGGCCTCCAAGGCCGGGGGCACCACCTGCGCCAGGTAAGCCGCCCACCACGTCTCGGGGTCGGCTGCGCGGTCGAGCGGGCTGCCCTCGAAGCCCTCGACGAGTCCGGCGGCGAGCAGCGGGGTCGCGCCGGGCAGGAGACGGCCGGTGAAGCCGTCGCGGACGAGGACGGCCAGGGCCTCGAAGGCGAAGTCGGCGGTGCGGTACCCGCGGTCGCCGAGCCAGGCCGGGGGGCCGTCGAACGTCTCGAAGGCGGCGCACACGGCCGCGTCGGTGCGGCGCAGGGCGAGCAGGTCGTGGCGCCACAGCCGGCGGATGTCGTTGGTGATGCGCACGTCCAGGCTGAACTTGAGGAAGAGGTCGTGCCCGGGCGCGTAGAGCGTGCGGATCGCGGCCGTGGGCCAGGTGTCGAAGGCGGTCGTGCCGAGCCGGACCAGTCTGCCGTCCTCGAAGGCGGCGGCGAGCTCCGCGCTCGCCAGGTCGAGCTGCCAGGGGTGGGCCGGGAGCAGCCGGTAGCCGGGCGGGGCGGTGCCGAGGGCGTCGAGGGCCGAGGTGTCGCCCTCCTCGACGACGGCGTCCTCGCGCAGCCCGAGCAGGGTCAGCGGGAAACGGGCGTACGCCTCGGGCGCGTACGGCAGCCAGCCCGCGGCGGGGCCGCCGCCGCGCGCCTTGGGGGCCGGGTGGTGGGTGTGGCCGGTGAGGAGGCACTGCTCGGAGCGCAGGTAGGGGTCGTCGGGCGGGGTCGCGCGGTCGCGGGCCTCCAGCAGGGCGGCCACGGCGTCCCTGCTGTCGATCATCTCGGCGGGCAGTTCGTGGTTGGACAGGCCGGTGTGCCGGCGCAGTTCCTCGGCGACGAGTTTGACCAGCTCGGTGTGGCCGACGCGCTGCCAGCCGCCCGGGCCCTGGACCTCGGGCTCGGCGGGCCGCCGCGTCCCGCGCACCCGCAGCAGCCGGTCTCCGCCGGGCAGACGGTAGACCCGGTGCTCGCCGTTCCGGCGCACCGGCCGGGCCACCTCCCGCAGCAGGCAGTTCAGCAGCGGCACGGCGGCGTACGCGTCGGCGGGCGGGGGCATGAGGTCCACGCGATCCACTCGTTTCCCTGTGTTCCTTGTGTTCCTTGTGTTCTCCACGGTCCCAGCAGCCCTTCCGGGACTTCCGGACTTCCGGGCGGAGATGATCAGTATGTCGGTCGTCGTCATCGCGCCGTGACGCCCTACTCGTACCCGAGGAGCCCGCCCGTGCACCGTTCCCCCACCGCCGAGGCCGAGGTCGCCGACGAACTGGCCGTCGTACGGCCCGGCCTGCTGCCGCGGTACGAGGCCGAACTGCCCGGCGCCCGGGCGGCCGTGCTGTCCCGTCTGTGGCGCGGTCTCGCCCATGATCCGCTGCCCTGGGTGGCCCGCAGGGAGCCGGGCCGGGACGGGCTGACCCTGTTCCTGTCCGACGGCCGCCGGCTGCACGGCCCGCCGCCGGATCCGTACGCGACCGGCGGCTATGTCACCGTCGTCGGGCTCGACGGGGTGGAGTACGACGATCCGGCACGGCTGATGACGGACCTCGCCGTACCGCACTCCGCCTCCTTCGCCGCCGAACTCGGGCACAGTGTCGCCTCGTTGGCGCTGTCGAGGGCGGGGCAGGAGGGGCTCGCGGAGGACGAGTGGCCGGGTAACGACTGGGAGTGGGAGCAGCGGATCGTCGACGGGCATCCGTTCCACCCCACCTGCCGGTCCCGGCCGGGTTTCTCGGTGGCCGAGCAGCTCGCCTACGGGCCCGAGCACCGGCCGGTCGTGGAGCTGGGGCTGGTGCCGGTGCGGGCGGAGGAGTGCCTGGTGACGGGGGCCTGGCCGGGGGACCTGCGGGACGGGCGGCGTGTGGTGCTGCCGGTGCACCCCTGGCAGGCGGCGCATGTGCTGAAGCGGGCGTGCGAGGAGCGGCGCGCCGGGCATCCGCTGATGTCCCTGCGGACGCTCGCCCTGCCCGGCGGGCCGCATGTCAAGACCTCGCTCAGCGCCCGGCTGACGTCGTCGGTGCGGGACATCTCACTGCCCTCGGTCGCCGCGTCCGCGATGCTGTCGGACTTCGCCGAGACGCCCGCCGCCCGCACGGACGGCCTGCTGCACGTGACCCGCACCCTGGGCGCCGCGGCGGCCGGCTCCCCCGACTTCGCGGCCGTCCTGCGGGAGTCGCCGCAGACGTACGCCGGGAGCGGCGAACGGGTCCTGCCGGTGGCGGCGCTCGCCACCAGCGCGCTCCCCCGCTCCCCCGCCTGGCTGGCCGGCTTCGCGCGCCTCGCCCTCACCGTCGGGCTGCGGCTGCTGGAGCTGGGCATGGCCCTGGAGGCACACGGCCAGAACCTCCTCGTGGTCCTCTCGCCGAAGGGCGATCCGCTGCGGCTCGTCTACCGCGACCTGGCCGACATCCGCGTCAGCCCGGCCCGCCTGGCCCGGCACGGCATCACGGTGCCCGACCTGCCCGCCCGTATGGTCACGGACGACGAACGCACGCTCCGTCGCAAGCTGTTCGGCTCCCTGGTGGCGGGCGCGCTGGCCGGCACGGCGGGGTCGGGGGCGGCGCTCACGGCGGCACTGGAGACGGCCGTGGACGATCTGCCGCGCACCCCGGACCTCACGGCAATGCGGGCGGAGCCCTTGCCCACCAAGGCGCTGACGCTGATGCGGCTCTCGCCGCAGGCGTCCGGGGACCAGTGGGCGGAACTGCCCAATCCCTTTGCGTGAGCCCCGTTTTGGAGCACGGCCCCGCCGCTCCATAAGATCCGCCGATGATCACAAGAAAACGGCTGGCGGCGGGCGTCTGCGCCCTGCTCGCCGCGCTGACGGCCGGGATCGCCTTCCCGGCCGGCGCGGCCGCCGGCGAACCCACGGGCCAGGCCGCCCCCAAGGTCGACCTCGTCCTCGATGTGAGCGGCTCGATGCGGGCGCGGGACATCGACGGACAGTCGCGGATGGCCGCCGCGAAGCAGGCGTTCAACGAGGTGCTCGACGCGACGCCCGAGGAGGTCGAACTCGGCATCCGCACCCTCGGCGCCGACTACCCCGGGGACGACCGCAAGACGGGCTGCAAGGACACCGCGCAGCTCTACCCGGTCGGCCCGCTGGACCGCACCGAGGCCAAGACGGCCGTCGCCACGCTCACCCCGACGGGCTGGACGCCGATCGGCCCGGCCCTGCTGAAGGCGGCCGACGACCTGGAGGGCGGCGACGGCTCCAAGCGCATCGTGCTGATCAGCGACGGCGAGGACACCTGTGCCCCGCTCGACCCGTGCGAGGTGGCCCGCGAGATCGCGGCGAAGGGCATCGGCCTGACCATCGACACACTGGGCCTGGTGCCGACCGCCAAGCTGAGCAGGCAGCTGAGCTGCATCGCCGAGGCCACCGGCGGCACCTACACCTCGGTGGAGCACCAGGACGAACTGACCGACAAGGTCAACCAGTTGGTGGACCGGGCGGCCGATCCGGTGGTGACGCCGGTGGCGACCGAGGGTGCCGACCGGTGCACCGCGGCGCCGACGCTGAAGTCCGGCCTCTACTCCGACCGGGAGGAGTTCGGGCAGCAGCGCTGGTACCGGGTGGACGTCCTGCCGGGGCAGGAGCTGCGCGCCTCGGTGAGCGTGGCGGCGGACCGGGCCGTGAACCCGGCCTACGGCGTGCTGTTGCGGGCCGTGACGGTCAAGGGCCGGGAGATCGTGCGCGGTGAGGCGGCGGGCAACGGCCGTACGGACGTGATCTCGACGGGGCTCAGATACCCCGAGCCCGAGCGCGACGACACCGACGGTGACAAGCCGGCCGCGGAGACCGTGTGCCTGGCGGTCACCCACTCCTTCTCGGCGGCCTCCGGCGTGAAGACCACGCCCGGCCTGCCGCTGGAGCTGACCGTCGACGTCGTGGACGGGCCGAGCCGGGCGGGCGACGTGGCCTCCTTCGGGCTCGGCCGCGGCTGGTGGCTGCTCGGCGCGCTGATCCTCACCGGTTTCCTCGCCGGTCTCGTCTGGGGCTGGCTGTCGCGCTGGCGGGTCGCGGTCTGGAGGACCAACTGATGCGAGTGATACGTGTGTTGAGCGCCGCGTTTCTGATGCTGGGCCTGGCGGCCGCTCCCGCCGCGGCCGATTCGTCGCCGAGTCCGTCGCAGGACACCTCGGCGGCGCCCACCCGGGCGGGCACCTCCTTCCGTACCGCGACGGAGTTCGAGCAGGGGCAGCGCGCCACGGCGAGCGGCTCCACCGGCGACTACCTGTACTGGTCGTTCCCCGCCGACACCGGGCAGCGCCCCACGGTCACCGCGAAGGTGAAGCTGCCGGACACCCACGCGCCGCAGACCTGGCAGATCGACGTGTACGACGGTCTGCGCCGCCGCCAGGCATGCCAGTACGGGGCGCAGACCCGCACCGCCGCCGCGGACGCCGCCTCCGTCGAACTGGCCTGCGTGCTGCGCACGGTCCGCGCCTGGTCGGAGCCCTGGGCGAACGACCCGCTGCCGGGCACGTACTACGTCCGGCTGACGGTCACCGGCGTCGCCGCCTCCGACCTGGGCCTCCCGGTCGACTCCGAAGTACGGGTCGACTCCAAGGACATCGGCGGATCCGCGGCGGTGGACGGCTCGCTGGCCGAGCCGCTGGTGCCGGGGATCGCGACGAGGTCCGGGGACGAGGAGGAGTCCTCGGCGGTCCTGGCCGGGCTCGAACCCGAGGACGGCTGGGCGTCGGGCTGGTGGTCGGACCGGTGGGTGTGGACCGCGTTGGGCGGCGTGCTGGCCGCGCTGGCGGGGGTCGCCGGGTACACGCTGACACGCGGCTCGGGGCGGCCGTCAGGTGTGCCGCCCGCCGCCTGACCTGAGCCGGACTCGGAAGGCCCGCTTCGTGCGGGCCTTCCGTCATGTGTCGCGCAGTGCCTTGGCGAGCGTGCCCTCGCCGCTCACCTCGACCCGGCCCTCCCTGACGGCCTGGGCCAGGCTCAGCTCGCCCCGGCCGATGGCCGTACACGTGCCGGTGTCCAGGACCAGCAGGGCGTCCGGCTCCCCGGGGGCGGGCCCGTCGCCGTACACGGGCCCGTCGCCGGCACCGACGTGGAGATGGAAGTGCCCTTCCTCCAGGCGGACTTCGACGAGCCCGTCCCCGTCCAGCTGACGCAGCAGGGGCAGGGCGAACCAGTGCGCCCGTACCGCGTCCGTCGGCCGCCGCTCCCCCAGTTCCGCCTGCCCCCACGCCCCCAGCGCCTGCACCACCGGCAGCAACGCCCGTCCACGGTCCGTGAGTTCGTACACGGAGGCCGCGCCGGGCGGTGGCAGCCTGCGCCGGGTCGCGAGGCCGTCGCGCTCCATGTCCCTGAGCCGCGAGGCGAGTACGTCCGTGCTGACGCCGGGCAGGTCCGCGTGCAGGTCCGTGTAGCGGCGGGGACCGGCGAGGAGCTCCCGGACGATCAGCAGGGTCCAGCGGTCGCCGACCAGGTCGAGCGCGCGGGCGGCGGAACAGTACTGGTCGTAGCTTCGGCGAGGTGGCATGCGACGCAGTCTAGACAAGTTGTTGGACTTTCCAAGCTGCTACTTGGTAAAACCAAGCAACACAAGTCGGCCGAGGGGAAGCGCGCGCATGGAGTTCCGGCAGTCGAGCAAGCTCAGCGAGGTCTGCTACGAGATCCGCGGCCCGGTGATAGAACACGCCAACGCGCTGGAGGAGGCGGGTCACAGTGTGCTGCGCCTGAACACCGGCAATCCCGCGCTCTTCGGGTTCGAGGCGCCGGAGGAGATCCTCCAGGACATGATCCGGATGCTGCCGCAGGCGCACGGCTACAC
>NZ_JBHUQX010000333.1:0-10814 GCF_042674225.1 Streptomyces sp. NPDC056948 | reverse complement strand
CCGTGGTGGCGACCGCCGCGGCACCGGCCCCTGTTGTTCTCAGAAATCCCCGGCGACTGAATCCGCCCATGACACACACCCAACCCTTCGATGAGAAACGAGTGGGTGGAACGGCGCGATGACGCGTCCCCCCTCACGGCACGGCCCCCTGCCGTCCGCGCGCGGGACCCGGTTCAACCGGGCCCTCGACCGACGCGCACTCCCCCGAGCATCGCCGTAGCCGCCTCCTCACCGGAGGCGTCGGACACCCGTCAATCCTGTGCGGGCTCCTGTGGCTCCAGCACGATGACGGGGATCTTCCGGTCGGTCTTCTTCCGGTAGCTCTTGTACTGCGGAAAAATCACGGTCATCGCCTCCCACAGGCGATCCCGTTCCCCCTCTTCCGCCTCCCTGGCGACCGCGTCGAACGTGTCCGCGGCCACCTGCACTCGCACCCGCGGCTCCGCCAGCAGGTTGAGGTACCAGTGAGGATGGTGGTCGGATCCGCCGTTGGACCCGACGACGACGTAGTTGCCCTGATCCTCCCCGTAGATCAGTCCGGTCCGCCGCAGCGCCCCGGAACTGCGTCCCCGGGTGGTCAGCAGCAACGTCGGCTTTCCGTACCAGATGTGCCCCTTCGAACCCTCGCTGGCCACGTATCGACGCACATGCGTAGCGACCCAGCCGGTCGGGCTGTCGAGCACCTCGTCCTGTTCGTGCATGCACTCACTCCGTCCGTCGGTGGGCACAACGTATCACCGGATACTCCAATTTGAGTATCACCTGGCACTCCCCCTCAAACCATGTGATTCAAGGGGGAGTTGCGCTGTACGACTGCTTTTGGCAGCCCCGACGGACGCGGTAAGAGCATGCTGCGCCGGACCGGCCTCACGCAACGAAATCCGGACATCGGCCACCTGCCTTCGACCGCGTCTCGAGTGAGTCTCGAGACGCTCTGCCGTGACCTGCGGAGGTGCTCTAGAAGGGGAACCCGCTGCGGCCGTGCTGGACCGAGATCCACTTGGTCGTGGTGAACGAGTCCAGCATGGTCTCGCCGTTGAGCCGGCCGATGCCCGAGTGCTTCTCGCCGCCGAAGGGGACGATCGGCTCGTCGTGGACGGTGCCGTCGTTCACGTGGAACATGCCCGTGTCGATCTGCTTGGCGAACGCGACGCCCCGCTCGATGTTCCCGGTGTGGACGGCGCCGCTCAGCCCGTACGGCGTGTCGTTGACGAGGCGTACGGCCTCCTCCTCACCGTCGAACGGGACGAGGAACGCGACCGGGCCGAAGACCTCCTGCTTCAGCAGGGCCGAGTCGGCGGGGACGTCGGTCAGGACGGACGGCTCGACGAGATTGTCGGTCCGCCCGCCGCGCACCAGGGCCGTGGCGCCCTCGGCGAGGGCCTGCGCGACCACACCGGAGACGGCGTCCGCCTGGGAGGAGTTGATGACCGGGCCGATGACGGTCTCCGGGTCACGCGGGTCGCCCGCCTTGAGGGTCTTCACCTTGGCGACGAACTTCTCGGTGAACTCGTCCGCGACCGACCGGTCGACCAGGACACGGTTGGCGGCCATGCAGACCTGGCCCTGATGGACGTACCGGCTGAAGACCGCCGCGTCGACCGCGTAGTCGATGTCGGCGTCGTCGAGGACCACCAGCGCGCTGTTGCCGCCCAGTTCGAGGACCGAGCGCTTGAACAGCCGGGCGCAGACGGTGGCCACGTGCCGGCCGACCGCGTCGGAGCCGGTGAAAGAGATGACCTTGGGGACCGGGTGCTCGATGAAGGCGTCGCCGATCTCCGCGATGTCGGTGATGACGACGTTCAGCAGACCGCCGGGCAGCCCCGCGTCCTCGAAGATCTTCGCGACCAGGGAACCGCCGACGACCGGCGTGTTCTGGTGCGGCTTCAGCACCACGGCGTTGCCGAGCGCGAGCGCCGGGGCGACGGACTTCAGCGACAGCAGGAACGGGAAGTTGAAGGGGCTGATCACGCCCACGACGCCGACCGGCACGCGGTAGACGCGGTTCTCCTTGCCGTCCACCGGCGAGGGGATGATCCGGCCCTCGGGGCGCAGCGCCAGATGGACCGCCTCGCGCAGGAACTCCTTGGCGAGGTGCAGCTCGAACGCGGCCTTCAGACGGGTACCGCCGAGCTCGGCGATGATGGCCTCGGAGATCTCCGCCTCGCGCTCCTCGATCAGCCGCAGGGCCTTCTCGAAGACGGCACGGCGGGCGTACGGATTGGTCGCCGCCCACTGCTTCTGGGCACGGGCGGCGGCCTGGTACGCCTGATCGACCTCGTCGGCCGTGGCTATGGTGATCGACGCGAGCTTCTCGTCGTCGTACGGGTTGAAGTCGATGATGTCCCAGGAGCCGGTACCCGGGCGCCATTCACCGTCGATGTACTGCTGTGCAAGGTCGGTGAAGTAGGACGACGACATGTGATCCCTCGATCCCTAAGCAGACCTCTGATCGCGCCTTCACGATCTGATCACACGTCATCGTACTTCTGTTTCAGGAGAGTTGGAGGAGCTCTTCAGGAGAGCTGAAGGAGTCCTCGGAGAAGATCCCGGCTCTCCGAAGGGCCCGGGCTGTCGCTCTGGAGTTCCTTGAGCGCCTTCTCGTACTGGGCGACGTCCTCGGCCTTGTCGAGGTACAGCGCGCTGGTGAGCTGCTCCAGGTAGACGACGTCCGAGAGGTCGGACTCCGGGAAGCTGAGGATCGTGAACGCGCCACTTTCGCCGGAGTGGCCGCCGAGGCTGAACGGCATGACCTGGAGCCGCACATTGGGCCGCTCGGAGATCTCGATGAGGTGCTGGAGCTGCCCGCGCATCACCTCGCGGTCGCCGTACGGACGGCGCAGGGCGGCCTCGTCCAGGATGATGTGGAAGTCGGGCGCCCTCTCGTCGACGAGGTACTTCTGCCGCTCCAGTCGCAGCGCCACCCGCCGTTCGACGTCGGCCTCGCTCGCGCCCTGCATGCCCCGCCGGACCACCGCGTGGGCGTACGCCTCGGTCTGCAGCAGGCCGTGCACGAACTGCACCTCGTACGCCCGGATCAGCGACGCGGCGCCCTCCAGGCCGACGTAGGTCGGGAACCAGCTCGGCAGCACATCCGAGTAACTGTGCCACCAGCCCGCGACATTGGCCTCCTTGGCCAGGGACAACAGGGAGGCGCGCTCCTGCTCGTCCGTGATGCCGTACAGCGTGAGCAGGTCCTCGACGTCTCTGGTCTTGAAGCTCACCCGGCCCAGCTCCATCCGGCTGATCTTCGACTCGGAGGCGCGGATCGAGTAGCCCGCCGCCTCGCGCGTGATGCCCCGCGCCTCACGCAGACGCCTGAGTTGTGATCCGAGCAGCATGCGCCGCACCACCGATCCCGGCTCTCCCGCGCTCACGTTCGCCAGCCTCCCCAACGTCTTCAGGGGCCGAAGTCTGCCACTAAAACACTCCGAGCAGTACTCGTCCGGTTACGGAAACGGAATCGCATCGGAGGACGCACGCGCGTGAATGCAAGAAGGAGGCATACGAACGGCCGGAGAAGGGCGCGAAGATGACGGAAAAATTGACCAACAAGCGGTACGGGACGGCTCATTCCGGTCACCTGCACGTGCATCTGCCCTTGCATCTGCTGAACGCATCCGAAACCATGGTCCCGCACCACCGCCGCATCGCACCGACCGCGAATTCCCGGGAGTGCCTCGCATGGGGACGAATGGATCAACCATGCTCGAGCCGTTACGGCAGGGCCTTCCGCCGCTTGATCCAGCGGCCGTGTCCGACGCCGCCTCCTGTGCTCTGCCCGCCCGCTACGAAGCGGTGCGCGACGCACGGCGGTTCACCCGCGGAACCCTCGACCAGTGGGACATGGGCGACCGCTTCGACGACGTCTGCCTGGTGGTCTCGGAACTCGTCACCAACGCCCTGCGGCACGGCCTGCCGGCCAACACCCCGTGTACCGCGGGCCGCGAGCCTCCGGTGCGGCTGCATCTGATGCGCTGGACCGAGCGTCTGGTGTGCGCGGTACGCGATCCCAGTCACGACAGTCCCGTCGCCCGGGAGACCGACGACTTCTCGGCCGAGTCGGGCCGCGGGCTGTTCCTCGTCGACTCCTTCAGCGACAGCTGGGGCTGGCACCCGCTCGCGGGCGCGCTCAGCGGCAAGGTGGTCTGGGCGCTGTTCCGGCTGCCGCGATCCGGCTCCGAATGAGAAACCGCGGCGCTTCCTGGCGCCGCGGTTCTACGCGCGTTACAGCGCGTATATTTCCGATTACCCCCGGTTTGTAGGGGGCTTGTCGCCTCGTCAGCCACCCACCAGGTGGTCGAACTCGCCGTCCTTCACACCCAGCAGCATCGCCTCGATCTCCGCGCGGGTGTAGACCAGCGCGGGTCCGTCGGGGAACCGCGAGTTGCGTACGGCCACCTCCCCGCCCGGGAGCCGGGCGAACTCCACGCACGAACCCTGCGAGTTGCTGTGCCGGCTCTTCTGCCAGGCCACACCGTTCAGCCCGGCGGCCGCCATCCCGTTGTACACGTCGTGGTCCACAGGTCGCTCCCCGGTGGTGCACTGGCTTATGTGGCCATTGATGCAGTGGTCAACTGACCCGGATCATAGCCCTGTTCATGTGCGGATGCATGAGCAGATGCACGTGCACGCGGGGTGGTCCTGCGGTTACAGCTTTGACGACCGCTTTACCGAAGTCCTTGCCTGTTTGACGGCCCTGCCTTCTCGCGCGTTCCCGGAGGCGGACGGGGAAGTCGGCGGGTTCGGCGGAGGTCCGGTGGAGGCGGAGCATCCACTCGGCGGTGGGAGCGACGGGCCGGGCGGGGGCCACGACGGAGAAGAGGGAGCTGACGGCGCGCGGGGCCGGGGACCGGGCAGGGCGGTCCGGGCTGCATGCGGAAGACGACCGTGACCTGCGGGGTCAGGGAGAAATGGGCCTCCCGCAGGACCGAGACGTCATCCTGTGGGCCGGTGTCCGGGTCGCATCATCGGCGGACACGCGGTGGGCCACCCGGCCCTGACGGTCCGCCCGGCGTGCACCTGGTGAAGGCCCCGAACGCAGGCATGAGGTCCCCCACGCGTCAAGCGTGGGGAACCTCACCCGGTCCGGATCCTCTCAGCGGGAGGCGTACGGCAGCAGCGCCATCTCGCGCGCGTTCTTGATCGCCTTGGCCAACTGCCGCTGCTGCTGGGACGACACCCGCGTGACACGGCGGCTGCGGATCTTGCCCCGGTCGGAGACGAACTTCCGCAGCAGGTCGGTGTCCTTGTAGTCGATGTACGTGATCCCGGCCTGGTCCAGCGGATTGGGGCGGCTCTTGGCGGGCGGCTTGCGGTCGAACTTGCGGGGCATCGGGGATCAGACCTCCAGGAGGGTGTCGAAGGCGTGCGGCAGCCGCTGCCAGGCGTCGCGCCCGGCGGCGTACTCGGCGTCGGTCAGCAGGCAGGACTCCAGCAGTCGCTCCAGGCCGTCCCGGTCGAGGCCGGGCGAGGTGAAGACGAGGTGCTGGCCGCGGTCGCCGTGCTCGGGGTGCCAGTCCAGCGCGGCGGCGGCGCGGCGCACCGGCGGGACCATCTCCCAGGCCGCGTCCGGCAGGGAGGCCAGCCAAGGGCCCGCGCTCTCCACGCACAGGGCCCCGCCCGCCGCGTCCCAGTGGAACAGCGTGTCGGGCTTGTCGGCGAGCCAGAACCGGCCCCGGCTGCGGGCCGCCGCACAGGTCAGGTCCTCCAGGGCGGCGTAGAGCCGCTCGGGGTGGAAGGGGCGGTACCGGTGCCAGACCAGGGTGGAGACGCCGTGCGCGTCGGCCTCGGCGGGCAGCAGGGCGCAGGCCGGATGCTGGGCGGCCGCCGCGGCCTCCACGTCGAAGCCGGCCAGGGCCGCCTCGGCCAGCGGTGTCAGCGGGCGCCGGCGCGGGGCCGGCACCGTCAGGCCGTCACCGGTCGGCGTTCCCGCCGGATCGCCCTGGCCGATCGGGACCTGCCGGGCCGTCGGGTGAAGCTGCGCGAGCAGCTCGCGGTCCTCGTCGTCGGCCTCCGGCGACTCGGCGATCGCGAGGACGGGGGCGTACTCCAACTGGCGCGCGAAGGTGTCGGCAACGGTGCGCTGGTCGGTCGCGGCGGCGGCGAGACCGCCGTCGGCCAGGTCGTCGCCGTTGCCGAGGTACGGCAGGACCAGGGCCGGGTCGACGGCGGTGAGCACACCGGTGACGGTGAGGCCGCCGGCCGTGACGACCTCGGCCATGGCCTTGGGCTCGACGGAGTCCCACAGCTCGACGACGGCCAGCGGCGTCCGCCCGCCCTCGGCGAGTCGCTCCAGCTCCGGGACCAGGTCCTCGCGCAGGGCGCAGCAGGCACAGTCGTTGACGAGCGGCGCCTCCCCCGCGTCGAGGAGGCCGGTGGCGTCCCGGACGGTCCGTACGACCGTGCCGGCCGCGGCCGTGGCGAGGTCGTGGTGGAGGGCGACGCTGCCGGGCACGTCGGCGAGCAGGCGTGCCACGGCGGCCCTGCGGGCGTCGGCGTGCAGCCCACCGACGATCACGACGGAGAGACCGGAGAGACCGGGGGGACCGGAAGGGTCAGTCACCGGGTCAGCCCTTCCTTCCGTACCGGCGCTCGAAGCGCTCCACGCGCCCCGCCGTATCCAGGACGCGGGCGGTACCGGTGTAGAAGGGGTGGCTGGCGTCGGAGATCTCGACGTCGACGACCGGGTAGGTGTGGCCGTCCTCCCACTCGATCGTCTTCTCGCTCGTCCTGGCGGAGAGAGCGGAGAGGGTCGAGCGGGTGAGGAAGGCGTAGTTCGCGGCACGGTCGCGGAAGACGACGGGGCCGTACTCCGGGTGGAGTCCCTCGCGCATGGTCAGCGCTCCTCTCGGAAGTCGACGTGGCGGCCGGCGACCGGATCGAACTTGCGCAGGGTCATGCGGTCCGGGTCGTTGCGGCGGTTCTTGCGGGTCACGTAGGTGTAGCCGGTTCCGGCGGTGGACCGGAGCTTGATGACCGGCCGGAGTTCGTTGCGTGCCATGCCGCTACACTACTGAAAATGAATTCCATTTGCACCACCTGAGTCAGAGAGGTACGTCACCACATGTCCGCGCACTGCATGCTGACCGGCGCCCGGCCCGGCTTCGGCAACCGGATCTCGCACTCCCACCGGCGCACGTCCCGCCGGTTCGACCCCAACATCCAGTCCAAGCGCTACTGGCTGCCGAGCGAGGGCCGGCACGTCCGCCTCCGGCTGAGCGCCAGGGCGGTCAAGACCGTCGACACGATCGGAGTCGAGGCGGCCGTCGCCCGGATCCGCGCCCGGGGAGTGAAGGTCTGATGGCGAAGAAGAGCAAGATCGCGAAGAACGACAAGCGGCAGGAGGTCGTCGCGCGGTACGCCGCCCGGCGCGCCGAGCTGAAGGAGATCATCCGCCGTCCGTCGTCGACGGAGGCCGAGCGCCTCGCCGCCCAGGCGGAGTTGCGCGGGCAGCCGCGCGACGCGAGCGCCACACGGGTCCGCAACCGCGACCAGGTGGACGGACGCCCGCGCGGCTACTTCCGGGCGTTCGGGCTGTCCCGGGTGAGCCTGCGGGGGCAGGCGCACGCGGGGTATCTGCCGGGGGTGCGGAAGTCTTCCTGGTGAGAGCCCCTGGGGGCTCGCCCCCGAGGTCTCTTGACCGGCCCTGGTAGCTTGCTGCGATCGTTCCGGCAAGGGCCGGCGCCCGGTCCGGGTCCGCCGGCGGCTACAGCTTGGGGGCTTGCAGTGACTTCGGTGATCTTCTCGCGTCGCACGGGAGCACGTCGACGGCTGCGGGTCGCGGCGGCGGCCGCGGGCCTGGCCGGCGTGCTCGCGCTGTCCGCGTGCAGCAGTGACAGCGGCTCCGGGGACGACTCCGCGTCCGGCCCGGCCCCGTCCGCCTCGGCGTCCGCCTCCGCGTCCGCCGACACGGGCGGCGGCTCGGACGGCTCCGGCTCCGACACGCTGGCGGGAAGCTGGCTCGCGACGACCGGCGGCAAGGCCGTGGCCCTGGTGA
Organism: Streptomyces sp. NPDC056948; assembly: GCF_042674225.1. NCBI lineage: Bacteria > Bacillati > Actinomycetota > Actinomycetes > Kitasatosporales > Streptomycetaceae > Streptomyces > Streptomyces sp. NPDC056948. The sequence goes on along the minus strand of NZ_JBHUQX010000333.1, from coordinate 2,815 downwards.
TCACCGGCAAGCAGGCCGCGCTCTTCGCCACCGGCGGGAGCGTGTGCAGCGGCACCGCCGGCGAGGCGTCCGGGATGCGGATGATCCGCCTGAAGTGCACGGACGGCAGCAAGGACCGGACGACCGGCATGGTCGACTCCGTGAACAAGAGCAGCCTGAAGGTCACCTGGGAGGGCGGCCTCGGCGCGGAGACCTACACCAGGACCGAGGGCGGCAAGCTGCCGACCGGGCTGCCCACGTCGGGCCTCGGGTAAGAGTGCGACTCCGGCGGGCGGCCTGCCCGGGTGCGTGAGGGTCCGTCTGTCCGAGATGATCCCTCCATCGGAACCGCTCACCGCCATCACGCACCAGAGGTCCCCATGCGCACCCTTGCTCCCCTCGCCCTGGCCGCCGCCCTCGCCGGGACGCTCCTGCTGACCGCCTGCGACGACGACGGGGCCGGCGCCGACGACGTCAAGAACGCGGACCGGCCGACCGGTTCGGCCTGCGCGCTCGGCGACATGGGCGTGAAGGTCGGGGCCGGCGCCGCCCCGGCCGCCGGGGACACCGGCACCGTCACCGTGACGCTCACGAACAAGGGCGCGCCGTGCACGCTGAAGGGCTTCCCCGCCGTGGACCTGGTGGCCGACGACAGCACGACGTCCGTCTCCCCGGACCAGGCCGTGAAGGCCCAGCCGCTCACGCTCGGCAAGGGCGGCACCACGTCCTTCACCCTCACCTACGTCCGGGGCGAGGCGGGCTCGCCCAAGAGTCTCCCGGTACGGAAGGCGTCCTTCACCCTGCCCGGCGCCACCGCGGACGCGCACACCCTGACCTGGTCGTACGGAGAGGTCGCCCGGAAGGACGGGGAGAGCGGCGCGGCCGAGGCCTCGGTGAGCGGCTTCGAGTCCTCGGGCGACTGACGGCAGGTCAGCGCAGCGGCGGCCGGTGCCCGACCTGGGCCCGGTCCGCCGCCTGGGCGCCCTCCGTCCAGCCCGCCGCGTCGCGCACACCGCGCAGGCGGGTCGTGGTCGTCTCCGGGAACATGTGGTCCAGCCGTCCGGTGACCGCGACGTCGCGGGAGGCGAGGACCGGGAGCAGGTCGTCGGTCACCTGGGCCTGCGCCACTGCCGCCAGGCGGGTGCCTATGCGGTGGGCGTAGGCCGCGAGGAAGGACTGCCGGAACGTCTTGGTGCGCTTGCGGCCTCCGGCGCGCTGGGCGGCCTCCGCCTTGGTCATCGCGGTCGTGGCCTGCACGAGGAGCGAGGTGTAGAGGAGTTCGACCGCCTCCAGATCCGTTTCGAAGCCGACGACGGTGGAGAAGCCGAGGGGTTCGTTCCACACCGCGCGGCAGTGATTGGCGGAGGCGACGGCGTCCAGCAGCACCGCCTTGGCCTGCTCGTACGGCGGTTCCACACCGATCCGGCAGGCGCCGGGGGTGTCGGGCGAGGGCGCCCGTGCCGCGAGCAGCGCCTCGTCGACGCTGTGCCGGGCCATCAGCTCCTGCGCCTTGGCACTGAGCGCCTCCGCCTCCTGGGGGAACCCGGTGGCCTCCGCCTTGGCGAGCAGGGCGCGGATACGGGTGAGCATGCGGGACTCGGCCCTGGCCCCACCGGCAGCCTCCCCGGCAGCCTCCCCGGGTGCCTCGTCGAGGGCCTCGAGGGCGGGCAGCCGCAGCAGCAGGCGGTACAGCTCCAGCACGGCCGTGGCGTGCGAGAAGCGGTCGGTGCGGGGCGGGGCATCGGCGGGGAGTTCCGCGAGCTGCGCGCTCCAGCGGCGGCCGCGGGGGCGGTCGCCGGGTGCCTGCGCCCGGATCAGCGCGGCCACGAGGAGCACGTGGACGTCCTCCAGCTCGCTCCGGACGATCCGTACGACGTCGGCCGGCTGCCAGCCGCGCCGCCAGGACGCCGCCAGGAACTCCTCCCCGCGCCGGGCGAGTTCGGCATCCGCCGCCGGGTCGGAGGCGAGCAGGGAAGCGCCGGTGTCGAGGGCTGTCTCGCCGGTCGCGTACAGGGCCGTTTCGAACGCGCGGTCGACAGTGGGGGACGTACTCACGGGCCCGATGGTGCCACGCCGTCCCGGACCGTCCGGCACCCGCGACCTCGTACGTCTCACTCCCCGGAATTCGGTCGTCCTCGCCCGGCGGGGGTTCGAGCATGGCCCGCATGGTGGACATGTCTCTGTACGCGGCGTTCCTCGTCGCCGCCTTCGCGCTCTGCGTCACTCCCGGTCCCGACCTGATGTTCATCGTGGCGATGGGCGGACGGGGCGGGCCCGCCGCCGGGGTGATGGCCGCGTTCGGGGTGGCGTGCGCGATGCTCGTGCACGCGGTCGCGGCGGCTCTCGGCCTGTCGGCCCTGTTCACGGCGTTGCCGACGCTGTACCACGTGCTGCGCTGGGCGGGCGCGGCCTATCTGCTCTATCTGGCGGTGAAGGCGTTCCGCGACCGGTCGGTGCCGGGCGAGGAGGGAACCGGCGGCGCCGTGGGGCCCGGGCTGCGACGGGCGTTCTGGCAGGGCGCGATCACCAACCTGCTCAACCCGAAGGTGATCCTCTTCAACGTGGCGTTCCTGCCGCAGTTCGTGGACCCGTCGCTCGGCCGGGTCCAGGGCCAGTTGCTGCTGCTCGGCGTCACCCTCGTGGTGATGGGCTTCCTGTGGGACGGCAGCGTGGGCCTGCTCGCGGGGCGGCTGACGTCCTTCCTCAGGCGCAGCGCCCGGGTGAACCGCTGGCTGAACATCGTCTCCGGGACGGTGTTCACGGGGCTGGCGGTGCGCTTGGTGGCGACATCGCCGAAGTAGGCACTGTTTGCGGGGTGTCAACCATGGGTTGACAC
>NZ_JBHUQX010000332.1:0-10876 GCF_042674225.1 Streptomyces sp. NPDC056948 | reverse complement strand
CGCCTGCTCCGGCGTGCACGCCACCGCGGCTTGTCCCGCGCGGGCTTCATCCCAGGAGGGACGAGCGGGACTGCTCCTCCGGGAGGGGCCCTGTGTCGAGGTAGAACCACTCGGCGTCGGCGGTGGGCCAGGGCGACGGCTCCCCCGCTTCGGAGGGCTCCTCCCCCAGGGCGGTGACCGGGCGCCTGGGCAGCGGCGCCGTAGCCGGGGCCTCCCCGGCGGACACAGGAGTACGGGAACCGGCCGGCTCGGCCTGCTTGGCCTCCCCGGGCATCAGCAGTTCCACCCGGAGCCCCAGTCCGCGCTGCTGGGCGGTGAACTCCTCGACCTGGTTGCGGCAGGCGTGGTCCAGGTGGGTCACGCCGGTCAGGTCGAGCCGGATTCGCGGCTTCCCGGACGCGGCGGCCGCCTCCAGCGCCTCGATCACCTTCGGCAGGCGCAGGAACGTGGCGTTGCCGGCCATCACGACCTTGGCCGTGTCCTCCTCCATGTGCTGGCGGATCACGGTCTGCGACATGCGCAGCGCGGCCAGCACGATCCCCGCGGCGACACCGAACAGCACGCCCTCCAGCAGCGCGGTCGCGACGATGACCAGCGTGGTCAGCGTCATCACCGCGAACTCGCCCCGGTCCTGCCGCCACATCTTCGGGAACTCGGCGGGCGCGAACAGCTTCCAGCCGCTGTGCACGAGGACACCGGCGAGCACCGAGATCGGGATCAGCGCGAGCACCTGCGGCAGCAGCAGCGCGAACGCGAGCAGCCACAGGCCGTGCAGCGTACGGGAGAGCCGGGTCTTGGCCCCGGCCTGGACGTTCGCCGAACTGCGGGCCACGACCGCGGTGATCGGGAGTGCGCCGACGATACCCGCGATGGTGTTGCCGACGCCCTGGGCGACCAGCTCAGTGTTGTAGCGGGTGCGCGGGCCGCTGTGCATCCGGTCCACGGCGGCGGCCGTGAACAGGCTCTCGGCGGACGCGATGACCGTGAAGGTGAGGATGGCGGTGATGATCGCCCCGTCGGTGAGCGCGCCGAACTGCTCCGCTCCCGGCAGGCTCACGGACGCGAGCAGGTTGCCCACCTGGAGCGTCTTCACGTCCACGCCGGGCAGCGCGGCGACCACCATGCCAATGCCGACGGCGACCAGCGCGGCCGGGATCTTCCCGGCCGGGCCGGGCACCTTCTTCCACACGAAGCTGAGCACGATCGTGACGATGCCGAGCACGGTGGCGATCATCGCCTGCGGGTTCGTCAGGATGCCGGCCAGCAGCCCGGGGATCCCGGCCATGTTCTCGATCGCGGTGCCGGGGGCCTTGGCGTCGGCCATCGGATAGGCCTGGCTGAACATCAGCGGCACGCCGATGCCGGCCAGCATGCCCTGGACGACGGCGACCGAGGTGGCCTGGAACATCCGGCCCAGTTTCACCAGTCCCAGGACGATCTGCAGGATGCCGGCGAACAGCACGATCACGCCGAGCATGGCCACGCCGACGTCGGCGACGGTTTCGGCGACGAGCGCGGCGAGCCCGGCGGCCGGCCCGCTGACCTGGAGCGTACTGCCCTTGACCGCGCCGACGACCAGGCCGCCGATCACCCCGGAGATGATCCCGAGCTCGGCCGGGACCCCCGAGGCGACGGCCACACCGATGCACAGCGGCAGCGCGACGAGGAAGACGACGAGCGAGGCGGTGATGTCGGTGACGAGATCGCCCTTGCCCCCGGCCTTGCCCCCCGTCCCCTGCGCGCCACCCGTCACCTTGCGGACCAGCCCGCCCAGCCCACCGTCACCGGCCCGCGCTGCCGGGCCTACGGCAGAGCCACCCCCAGCCGGGCCTACGGCAGGACCGCCCATTGCCGGGCCTCCGGCAGGACCACCCATCGCCGGACCTCCGGCAGGACCACCCATCGCCGGACCTCCGGCAGGACCGCCCATCGCCGGGCCTCGGGCAGAGCCACCTCCCGGACGGCCCCCTCCCTCGGAGCGACCGCCCGGCCCCCAGTCCGCGGCACCCCCTACGGAGCCACCCGACCGCCAGTCGCCCCCACCCTCGGAACGACCGCCGGACCCCCAGTCCGCCATGGCGTCCGAAGACCCGGCCGGCCCCCAACTCCCCGTGTCTTCCCCGGGGCTACTCGGCCCCCAGCCCGCGGGACCGCTCGCCCCCCAGTCGGCCCCGCCCTCCGAACGACCGCCCGCCCCCCAGTCAGTCACGGCCTCCGAAGACCCGGCCGACCCCCAACTCCCCGTGTCCTCCACGGGACCACTCGACCCCCAGCGCGCAGCACCCCCCGAAGGTTCGCCCGCCCCCCAGTCAGCAACGCTCTCCGCAGACCCGGCCGACCGCCAACCCCCCGTGTCCTGCCCCGGACCACTCGACCCCCAGTCCGAAACACCCCCCTCGGCGCCGGCCGCTCCCGGGTCCGCCATTCCTCCCCCCGGGCCGGCCCCCCGGCCACCCCGTGCGGCAGCACCCCGCGCGGCAGCACCCCGTCCCCGCGCATGCGCCCCGCTCATGCGGCATGCACCTGGAACGTGCCGTCGTCGCCGCGTTCGTACACGAACCCCGTGTCGACCTCGTAGTACCAGCCGTGCAGCCGCAGCCGGCCCGAGTCGAGGCGCTGCCGTACCACCGGATAACTCCGCAGTGCGGCAAGCTGGTTGACGACGTTGCCCTGGGACACCTCCGGCAGTGACGGGTCGTCCGGCGCGGTCTCCAGTACGGAGGTCAGCTCCGGGCGGGCGATGCGGAGCCAGGCGTCGACGCCGGGCAGTGCGGACAGGTCGTCGCCGGACTTCAGCGCGCCCATCGCACCGCAGTGTGAGTGACCGCACACCACGATGTCCTGAACCCCGAGCACCTCCAGTGCGTACTCGATGGTGGCCGCCTCGCCGGAGGCCCCGGGCCGTCCGTAGGGCGGCACGATATTGCCCGCGTTGCGCAACTCGAATATCTCACCGGGTCGCGCGCCCGTGATCAGTGCTGGAATGACCCGCGAATCCGAACAGGTGATGAACAGCACCTCCGGATATTGCCCTTCAGCCAGTTTCCGGTATTCGCCGCTGTCGAAATCGATGCGCGTCCTGAGCGTGCGGGCCCGATCGAGCAGTGCCTTCAACTCCGCCTCCTGAGCTGGGGTTTCTTCCTATGCACCCCACCGTAGACGGCCGACCTACAGAGGAAGGTTAAGCGAACTCCAGAGCCCGGCCAGGAATTGAACATTCTTTGTCCCGCATATACAGACGTACGGTCATCTTGTAGCGTGTGAACTCCAGGGCAGAGAATGCGAATTCGCGCTGCCCGGATTCATGCCGGCTCACGGAGAGACAGGACGTATGGGCATACGAGTGCTGCTCATCGAGGACGACGAGACGATCGCCGAGCCGCTCACCGAAGGCCTCGGCCACTTCGGGCTGACGGTCGATCATGTCGCCACGGGCACGGACGGGCTGAGAGGCCCGTACAACGACGTCGTCCTGCTCGACCTGGGACTGCCGGACATGGACGGCATCGACGTCTGCCGGGGCATCCGGCAGGTCTCGGACGTCCCCATCGTCATCCTCAGCGCACGCGGCGAGGAGGCCGACCGCGTACTGGGCCTGGAACTGGGCGCCGACGACTACCTGGCGAAACCTTTCAGCGTACGGGAGCTGGTGGCCCGGGTCCGGGCGGTGACCCGGCGCACGCAACGCACCCACCAGGCGTTTCCCGAGGCACCGGGCACACCGGGCACCCCGGGCACCCCGGAGGCCCAGCCGCGGCCACAGCCGTCGTACGACCCCGCCCCCGCACCGCCGCCCCCGTACGAACCGGCCCCGGCCATGTCCTACGAAGCCCCCGCCGCAGCCTCGTACGACCCCGCCCCCGACCCCCCGCACGACCCGGGCCCGCTCGTCGTGGACCGCCGTACCCGCCAGGTCTGGGTCGGCGAGGCCCCCGTCCTGCTCACCCCCAAGGAGTTCGACCTGCTGGCGCTCCTCAGCGAGGACCCGGGCGCGGTCTACTCGCGCCAGCAGATCCTGGACCGCGTCTGGGACCCGCACTACGACGGCCCGACCAAGACGCTGGACGTCCATGTGGCCGCGCTGCGCCGCAAGTTGGGGCATCCGGCGTGGATCCGCACGCTGCGGGGTGTCGGTTTCCGGCTGTCCGTGCACACCGGGCCGAACGCCCCGCAGGTGGCCTCTCCGTGACCCGCCGGCTGCTGCTCAGCTACCTCAGCCTCGCCGCGCTGGTGCTGCTCTGCCTGGAGATCCCGCTGGGCTTCGTCTACTCGCGCGGGGAGCGGGAGCGGGTGGTCAACGCGGCGAAGGACGAGGCCGAGTCGGTGTCCGCGTACGCCGCGCTGTCCCTCGCGGCGGGGCGGGCCGAGCGGGACCTGCCCACGCGGGTGGCGCACTGCGCGCAGCGCATCGGCGGGAAGGTGGTGATCGTCGACGCCTCGGGCGCGTCACTCGCCACCTCCCACCCGACGGACGCCGCGATGTCCGGCAATCTGGCCGCTCGGCCGGGCATCGCGGCCGCGCTGCGGGGCACCTCGACGGTGGACGTGCGCACCTCCACCATCGGCGGTGTCGAGTATCTGTCGGTGGCGGCGCCGGTCGGCCAGGAGGCGCAGCCGGTGGGCGCGGTGTGGCTGACGGTGCCCACGCGCATGGTGCACGAGCGCGTCCACCACGTGTGGCTACTGCTCGCCCTGGGCGGCTTCGCCGTGCTGACGGCGGTCGCCCTGGTCGGCTTCGCCTTCGCCCGGTGGGCGGGCCGCCCGATCCTCGAACTGGAGGACGCGGCACACGAGTTGGCCGAGCGCGGTGGCGGGTTCACCCCGGTGACGATCACCAAGGGCCCGCCGGAAGTTCGCAGCCTGGCCGCCGCGTTCAACCACACCGCGGCCCGGTTCGCCCATCTGCTCGCCTCCCAGCGGGCGTTCGCCGGCGAGGCCTCGCACCAGCTGAAGACGCCGCTGGCGGCGCTGCGGCTGCGGCTGGAGAACCTGGAGCCGGACATCGCCGCCCGGGCCCGAGGCAGCCTCACCGCCGCCGTCACGGAGACGGACCGGCTCGCCCGGATGGTCGAGCATCTGCTGGCGATGGCCCGGCTGGAGGAGCACGCGGCCATCCCCGCCACCGTCGACCTGGGCGCGGTCTGCGCGGAACGGCACCGCACCTGGCAGCCCCTGTTCGCGCGGGCGGACGTCTCCCTCGTGCTCTTCGCGGGGAGCGTGGGCCCGGTGCTCGCGGTGCCGGGAGCCGTCGAGCAGATCATGGACAACCTGCTCTCCAACGCGCTGCGGGCGTCCCCGTCCGGCAGCACCGTCACCATCGAGCTGCGTTTGCAGGCCCCCTCCCGCCGGGCCCTGCGGGACAGCCGCCCGCGCTGGGTCGACCTGCATGTCACCGACGAGGGCCCGGGCATGACGGAGGAGCAGCGCGCCCGCGCCTTCGACCGCTTCTGGCGCGCCCCGGGCGCTCCCAAGGGCGGCACGGGGCTCGGCCTCGCCCTGGTGCAGCGGCTCGCCCACGCCAGCGGCGGCGAGGCGACCCTGCACGCGGCGGCGACGGGCGGCCTGGACGTGGTGATCCGGCTGCCGTCCGTACGCCCGCCGGTCGAGGGGCCCGGACCGGGCGGCGACCGGTCGAGGAGGCCGAGACGGGAGGCACCGGCGCTGCCCGCGTGAGAACGCACGGGCGGCATCGCGAGGCGGGCCCACGGGCGGCACACAGCATGCCGTCCCGCGGCCACGAGTTGTCCATGCTCCGTCAACCCTGCCCCCATAGCGTCCTTTCCGCCTCCCCCCACGCACAACCCTGTCGTCGACCGTCGGCAGGGCGGTACGGCACCTCTTGGAGTGAGAGTGGAACGTCGTAGCCTGCTGCGTGCGGCCGTCATCGGCGGCACCTCGGCCGCGTTGGGCGGAACCCTGTGGCGCGGCGCCGCCTACGCGGCCCCGGCCCAGCCCGGCCCCGGCCCCTATGGGGCGCTCGGTTCCCCGGACGCCAACGGCATCAGACTCCCCAGCGGCTTCACGAGCCGCGTGATCGCCCGCTCCGGCCAGCAGGTCGGGAGCACGTCGTACACCTGGCACAACGCCCCGGACGGCGGCGCCTGTTACGCCGACGGCACGGGCTGGATCTATGTCTCCAACTCCGAGATCAACCCGTCGGGCGGCGCGAGCGCGGTGAAGTTCTCGTCGACCGGCGCGATCACTGGCGCGTACCGCATCCTGTCGGGCACCCGCCAGAACTGCGCGGGCGGCAAGACGCCGTGGAACACCTGGCTGTCCTGCGAGGAGGTGTCCCTCGGCTACGTCTACGAGACCGACCCGTGGGGCACGAGCGCGGCGGTGCAGCGTCCGGCGATGGGCCGCTTCAAGCACGAGGCGGCGGCCGCGGACCCGGTCCGCCGGGTCGTCTACCTGACCGAGGACGAGACCAACGGCCGCTTCTACCGCTTCGTCCCGACCACCTGGGGCAACCTGTCGTCCGGCACGCTCCAGGTCATGGTCGCGGGCAGCGCCACGAGCGGCTCCTTCACCTGGACCGACGTCCCCGACCCGGACGGCTCCCCCACGGCCACCCGCTCCCAGGTCTCCGGCTCGAAGTCCTTCAACGGCGGCGAGGGCTGCCACTACGCGAACGACACGGTCTGGTTCACCACCAAGGGCGACAACCGAGTCTGGCAGCTCAACCTCCTCACCAACACGTACGAACTGGCCTACGACGACTCCCTCGTCAACGGCACGGCCCCCCTCACCGGCGTCGACAACATCACCGGCGCCTCCTCCGGCGACCTCTTCGTCGCCGAGGACGGCGGCAACATGGAGATCTGCGTCATCACCCCGAACGACGTCGTCGCCGCGTTCCTGCGCATAGACGGCCAGTCGGGCTCGGAGATCACCGGCCCGGCGTTCTCCCCGGACGGCACCCGCCTGTACTTCTCCAGCCAACGCGGCACGAGCGGCAGCTCATCGGGAGGCATCACCTACGAGGTGAAGGGCCCGTTCCGCTCGTAGCCGCACGACTCGGCTCCACACAACCATCACAGAATGGTCACCTCACCCTCATCGGGGGCTTCCGGGTCCTACGGTCATCCCCTCACGTAACACCTCTGGGGGGATGACCATGACCAATCCGTACGGCAACCCGCACAACAACCCGTATCCCGCACCGCCCGCGCCGCAGCCCGCGCGCCCGGCGCCCCGCTGGGCCAGGAAGCGCTACATGCTGCCCGCCCTGGGCCTGGCCCTGTTCATAGGCGTGGGTATCGGCGCCGGTGGCGGCGAGACGACGAACGACGCGAAGCCCGCGGCCGCGAAGCCGCAGCCCACCGTCACGGTCACCGCGACCGCGACGGCCACCGCGACACCGGTGGCGAAGAAGCCGGAACCCGCTCCCACGGTGACCGCCACCAAGACCGTCAGAGCCACCACCACCGTCACCGCCCGGCCGGCGGCGGGCGGCGGGTCCGACGACAGTGGGTCGGGCGGCAGTGGTGCCGGCGGCACGGACGTCTACTACGCCAACTGCAGCGCCGTCCGGGCCGCCGGTGCCGCGCCCATCAGTCGTGGTGAACCCGGGTACGCCTCCCACCTGGACCGGGACAACGACGGGGTCGCCTGCGACACGTGACCCGGGCGGGCCGGTGACCATCGGTGCGTCCGGCCGTTCCTCCGGTTGGGCAGCTCGTACGGGCTGCCCGGCCGACGGAAGGAACACCACCGTGGACACGACCGTGCCCGCCCCCGACGCACAGCCCGTGCTGCCGCGCGCCGAGTGGGTCAAGACGCTGCCGCAGACCATCGTCGCGTCCTGCGTCCTGCTCCTCGACGCCGAGGACCGGATCCTGCTGCTGCGCTACGCCGGGTGCCAGCCCGCCGCCGGGCTCTGGGGGCTGCCGGGCGGCATGCTCGACCACGGCGAGGACCCCCTCGGTGCCGCGCGCCGGGAGCTGTACGAGGAGACCGGCATCGTCCTCGAGCGGGACCCCCGCCTCATCGGCTACGACCACCGGGCCGACGTCAACAGCACGGGCCCGGTCATCGACTTCTACTTCCACGGCGGCCGTCTGCCGGCCGAGCCGTCCGTCAGGCGCAGCGCTGAGCACGACGACGACGGCCTGTTCGCCCTCGGCGACCTGGAATCCACCCCGCTGACGAACCTGTTGCCGACCCTGGCCGCCCTGCACACGGCCGCGCTGACCGGAACCGTCGTCTGCCTGCGGGAAGGCCTGCCCCAGTGACGGCGCCACGCCGCCTGGCGGCAATCGTCCTGGCTTCCCTCGCGCTGTCGCTGACCCTGACCACGCCCTCGGCACCGGCACCGGCACCCCTCACACCGGACCGGCTGCGACAGGAGGCGGTCGGCGTCCTGGAAACCACCCGGGCGGTGAGCCTCCACATCCGCGTCCGGGACCGACGGCACACCGTCGAGGCGAGCGCCGGAGAAGCCGCCCTCGGCACCGGCCGTCCCGTGCCGAGCGGCGCGCATTTCCGGGCCGCCAGCGTCACGAAGTCCTTCGTGGCCGCGACCGTGCTGCACCTGGCCGCCGAGCGGCGGCTGTCCCTGCACGACACGGTGGAGCACTGGCTGCCCGGCCTCGTCCAGGGACACGGCAACGACGGCAGCCGCATCACCGTCGGACACCTGCTCCAGCACACCAGCGGCCTGCACGACTACGACAGCACCGAGCTGACCGGCAAGACGGCCCCGGACTTCGAGCGCGGGCGCTTCGACCACATCGACCCCGAACGCCTCGTCGCCGCCGCCCTGCGGCACCCCCCGGACTTCCCCCCTGCCGACCCCGGCGACCCCGAGCCCCGCTGGAGCTACTCCAACACCGGCTACCACCTCCTGGGCGCCATCATCGAGAAGGCCACGGGACACCCCTGGGCCGAGGAGGTGGAGAACCGGATCGTCCGCCGGCTGGGGCTGCGCGGCACCCGCGTCCCGGGAGACGACCCGTACCTGCCGAAGCCGTACGCCCACACCTACCACCGGTTCGCCGGCTCCGGCGGCTACACCGACACCACCGTCCGGAACATGGCGTGGGCCGGTACCGCCGGTGCGCTGGTCTCCACGTCCCGCGACCTGGACCGGTTCTTCACGGCCCTGCTCACCGGCCGGCTGCTGCCGCCCCGCGAACTCGCCGCGATGCGCACCACCGTCCCGAGCAACGAGGAGCACCAGCAGTTCACGCCCGGGATGCGCTACGGCCTCGGCCTGATGCGACAGCCGCTGCCGTGCGGCGGCAGCCGCTGGGGCCACCACGGCGACCTCGAAGGCACCTTCGTCAGAACGGGCTTCACCGCCGACGGCAGGCGGTCCGTGGTCGTCACGGTCAACGGCAGGACCACCGACGACACCCAGCTCCTCACCACCGAGAAGGCCCTCCAAGGGCTCATCGACCGGCTGCTGTGCCTGCGGTGACCGGCGCTCAGGACGACGGCAGCAGGTCGACGGCCCGCACCCGCTTCAGATGGATCAGGACGTCGAAGCAGCGGCCCAGCGCGATGTCGAACTCGTTGCGCTCTTCCGGGTAGGCGGTGCCGACACTGCGCGTGGGCCGGGCCGTGCCCAGCCAGGGGCGGGCCGGGCCAGGTGCGGTCCGCAGGTCCAGGACGTAGCGGTCGTGACGCACCTGGTCCAGCGTGTGCTCGTTGCCGCCGGGCCTGCCGGGGCCGACCGTGTGGGTGAGCATCTGCGTCTCCTCCGGGTCGGTGGCCTTGAACGCGCCACGGCCGAAGGTGAGCCCGATGCTCACATAGCCGCTGCCGAGCCGGTCGCGCAGGAACGCGCCCTGCGTCCTGGGCAGGACCTTCGGATCCTCGGGTTCGTAGCCGATGTGGTTGTTGTGGCCCGCCAGCAGGATCCGGTGCCCGGTGCGCTCGCGCCACCGGACGACGTTGTCCGCCATGACGTCGTCCCGCCACCGCATGGCCGCGGCGACCTGCCGCGGATCCTGGAAGTCGAAGCCGTAGCCGGTCGCCGTCTGGTCGATGACCGTGGCGTGCCGCAGCACCTCGGCGAACTCCTCCCGGCCGGCCTCGCCGCGCGGCGCCAGTGACTCCAGCAGCTTCAGGGCGCGTCCGGTCCGGGAGGCCATCTCCCGCCGTTCGGCCAGCGGCCGGGTGAGGTACGTCTTCTGGTACTCGGCGGAGGGGACCGTCGGCCGCAGGCCCCGGTACAACTCCTCGAACCGCGGCACGAGGTCGGGACGGACCCGGGCCACGTAGTCCGTCACCCGGTCGTACAGCTCCGGCCCGGTGTAGCCCCAGTCGTCGCCCATGAACCGGACCGGGTCCTCGGGGTGCTCGCGGTTGTACGCCCGCATCCACTCCACCAGTGCCAGGTTCTCGGCGGTGTTGTTCAGCGCGTAGGTGTACTGGAAGTCCTCGCGCATGATGCGCCGCGGGTCGCCCTTGCCGTGCACGACATAGTCGTCGAGGAGCACTCCGGTGCTCCAGGCCGTCTCCAGGGCGAAGGTGCGAAAGCCCCGGCTCTCCACCAGGTACCGGAAGACCCGGTCCTTGACCGTGAGGAACTCGTGCGAGCCGTGCGTCGCCTCGCCCATCCCCACCACAACCGCGCCCCCGACCGCCCTGCCGACCGGACGGAGGTCGCCGGCGTCCCCGCCGGGTTCGGCGGTACGCAGGGGGCTCGCGACCCGCTCCAGAACCGGCACCACCGGGTCCGCCGCCGTACCGGGAGCAGCGGCGACCGCGGGGACCGAAGCACAGAGGGACAACATCACGACAAGGGGGGTCAAGAGACGCAAGGGCGGCATACCCGCATACGTGCCCGGCGCTCGACGCCCCACAACCCACCCGTACCTGAACGGATCGCGAGAGAGCGGGGGCGGCACCCCGCACAAGGTGCCGCCCC
>NZ_JBHUQX010000331.1:0-10947 GCF_042674225.1 Streptomyces sp. NPDC056948 | reverse complement strand
GTCGATCGCCGTCTCCCTGCGCCGCAGCAAGAAGTACCGCACGCGGATCATTCCGGGCGGGGCCGTCGGCGTCGACCTGAAGTCCAAGGTCTGCGTCATCCGCACCATCACCGACGAGATCGTCAACGAGCCGTACGACTACATCGTGCTGGCCCCCGGCAGCATCACCCGTACCTTCGACATCCCCGGTCTGACGGACCACGCGTTCGGGATGAAGACGCTCGCCGAGGCGGCGTACGTCCGTGACCACGTGATCTCGCAGCTTGATCTGGCCGACGCGAGCCAGGACCCGGACGAGCGGGCCTCGCGGCTGCAGTTCGTGGTGGTCGGCGGCGGCTACGCGGGCACCGAGACCGCGGCGTGCCTGCAGCGCCTGACGCACGCCGCCGTGAAGCGCTACCCGCGGCTGGATCCGGGGCTGATCAAGTGGCATCTGATCGACATCGCGCCGAAGCTGATGCCGGAGCTCGGCGAGAAGCTCGGCAGCAGCGCGCAGGAGATCCTGCGCCGGCGGGGCATCGAGATCTCCCTGGGCGTCTCCATCGCGAAGGCGGGCCCCGAGGAGGTCACCTTCACCGACGGGCGGGTGATCCCGACCCGCACGCTCATCTGGACCGCCGGGGTCGTCGCCAGCCCGCTCATCGCCACGCTCGGCGCCGAGACGGTCAAGGGACGGCTCGCGGTCGCCCCCGAGATGAACCTGCCGGGCAACGACGGGGTGTTCGCGCTCGGCGACTCGGCCGCCGTGCCCGATCTGGCCAAGGGTGACGGCGGCGCCATGTGCCCGCCCACCGCGCAGCACGCCCTGCGGCAGGGCAAGCATGTCGCCGACAACGTCATCGCGGCGCTGCGGGGGCAGTCGATGCAGCGTTACGTTCACAAGGACCTCGGGCTCGTCGTCGACCTCGGCGGCACCGACGCGGTCTCCAAGCCGCTGGGCATCGAACTGCGCGGCCTGCCCGCCCAGGCCGTGGCCCGCGGCTACCACTGGTCGGCGCTGCGCACCAACGTGGCCAAGACGCGGGTCATGACGAACTGGCTGCTCAACGCGGTCGCCGGCGACGACTTCGTGCGGACCGGCTTCCAGACCCGCAAGGCCGCCCGGCTGAAGGACTTCGAGTACACGGACGCCTATCTGACGCCGGAACAGGTGCGGGAGCACATCGAGGGGACCGGCCGGCGGGAGTAGGCAGGGCCGAAGGGGAGCTTCCGTTTCCGGCATGACATGCTGAGATGCGGATCTTGGTGTGGGTCGGGAGAGAGTGCGGCAGCGTGAGGGCAGCAGGACGTTCGGTGTGGACAGGACTGCGGGACCGGATCGCGGCGTCCGACCCCGGGCTGCTGCGCCTCACGGCCGGGTTGCGCACGGTCGGCGCGATCGCGCTCACCCTGGCCGTGCTCAGCCTGTTCGGGGCCGATGTGCACCAGCTTGTGGCGGGGGCCATGGCGGCGATGGTCGCCACCTTCGCCATCCGGGAGAAGCAGCTCGGACCTCAGGCCGTGACACTGGCGCTCGGGCTGCCGGTGGCGCTGGCCTCCGTGTCCCTGGGTGCCTTTCTTAACGCGCGTCTCTACGTCGGTGACATCTTCTTCGTCGTCCTGATCTTCTGCGCGGTCTACGGCCGCCGGTTCGGCGACCGTGGCACCGCGCTGGGGCTGATCGGCTTCCAGATCTACTTCCTGTCCCTGTTCGTCGGCGTCACCGTCTCCTCGCTGCCCGCGCTGTGCGGCGTCATGACCGTGGCGTTCTGCTCCAGTGCCGTCATGCGCTTCGCGGTGGTGCCCGCGACGCCCACGGGCGTCCTCATGCGGCTGCGTCTGGCCTTCCGCGCCCGGCTGGCCCAGCTGGTGGCAGCGCAGCTCGACCTCCTGGACGCCGACGGGGACGAGATGGACAAGGCCCTGGATGCGGTGCGCGAGGGCACCGCGCGGCTGCACGAGACGGCGATGATGATCCAGGCGCAGCTGGACGAGGGCACCCCGGACGAGTCGGTGGCGCGGCTCGTGCAGCGCAGGGTCGCGGACGCGGAGATCGCCGCCGAGCGGCTCGGTCTGCTGTTGCTGACCGCCCGCAGCGCCGAGCGTGCCGACACGCTCACCCTGCACCTGCCGGGTGCGCCCGCGCCGTCGCTGAGCGCGCCGGCGGTGCCGGACGAGGCCACCGCCACGCTCCGCCGGGATCTCCAGGCGCTGCGCACCCTCGTGCTGCGGGCCGGGAGCGGCGATACGGGCACCGCGCTGGCCCACGTACGCAACCGGCTGCTCGGCTACCGGGACGAGGAGAACCTCCCGGCCGCGCCCGCCGCCGTCCAGGACGTCTTCCGGGGCATCGGCGAGTCGGCCCGCGCGGTCATGGGTCTGCGGATCGCGCTGGACGGCCCGCAGGACGAGTCGGACGACACCCCTGCCACGGCCCGCTCCCGCGAGGAGCTGGACGCCGAGGACGCCGCGATCGACGGCGGCGGCGAAGAGCCGGCCGCCGAGGAGGAGACGGGGCTGCGGCGGCCCACCACCCGTGCCGCCGTGCAGGTCGCCGTCGGCTCGACGCTGGCCATCGTGGGCGGCGAGCTGCTGTCCACACAGCGCTGGTACTGGGCGGTGCTGACCTGCTGGATCGTTTTTCTGAACACCGCCTCGACGGGCGAGATCCTGGTCAAGGGCTACCGGCGGCTGCTCGGCACGGTGTTCGGCGTCGTGGCCGGGATCGTGCTGGCGGGCCTGGTCGGGCAGCACACCTGGACGGCGTTCGCGCTGGTGCTGGTGCTGATCTTCGCGATGTTCTACTCGGCGCCGTTGTCGTACACGCTGATGTCGTTCTTCGTCACGGCGATGCTGGGGCTGCTGTACACGCTGCTGCACACCTACAGCCTCGAGGTGCTCGTGCTGCGGGTGGAGGAGACCGCTCTCGGTGCCGCCTGCGGCGTGGTCGCGGCGGCCCTGGTCCTGCCGGTGCGGACCGACCGCCGTACGAACGAGCTGCTCGGCACCGTGCTCGAGCGGCTGGCCGACGTCACCGAGGCCGCGGTCGGGCAGCTCAGCGGCGGGCCCGCCGACGAGCTGCTGGACAAGGCGCGTGACCTGGACCAGGCGCTGGCCGACCTGCGGGCCGCCACGCAGCCGCTGACCCACCCGGTCACGCCGCTGCGGGCCCGGCGCCACACGGCCCGGTACGTGGTGGCACTGCTGGAGACGTGCGCGTACCACGCGCGGACGCTGGCGGCGACCGCCGAGCTGCTGCCCACGCATCCCTCGATCGCGGCGGACCCGCGGTTGCGCGGGGCCGCGGCGCGTACCGTGCGCAACATCGGGACCATCGCGGCCCGGGTCGAGGACGAGCACACCGGGGCCCGGGTGGAGACCGGCCCGAGCATCGCCTCACTGCTGGGGTCCGACGCCGGCACACCGCGCTACGGCCGGATCACCGACCGCGTGCTGCGCCACCTGGAGCGGCTGGACGAGGCCGTGGTGGGCCTGGCCCGGCCGCTGGGCGTGCCGGTGGCGGAACCCCGGGGCTGAGGCCGGTACCGCTCAGAAGTCCGTGGGCAGTCCACTCACCTCGGCGATGCCCCGGAGCTCCTCGGTCTGCCTGTGCCGTTCCTTGATGTAGTCGGCTATCTCGCCGAGCCGGTCCGGGTCGGACGCGGTGGTCGCGTCCGTGACGATCCTGACCGGGCCGGTCTCGTCGACGTCGAGTTCGACCACCTCGTTGTCCAGGCGGCCGGTGACGGCGGTGGCGATGACGAGGGCCACCTCGTCACGCACCTCTTGGGGCAGTTCGTCGCCGGCCCCTGAGTCGAGCGCGAAGTCGAGGCTGGACAGGCGCTCCTCGTCGATCGCCTCGAGAACCGGTTCCACCACGCGCATCAGGAGGCGGTAGTCCTCGGTGTCCATCCGGATGCGCAGGAGGTCCAGGTACATGTCCACGGGCCGGTCGTCGCCATGCGGAATCTCGGAATCGCTCATTGGCTACGTGTTCCCCGCACGACGCGGCTCAGACGCGTCGCCAGCGGGCCATGGCGAAGGAGAACACCCCGAACAGCACGAGCCCGGCCGCGACGCAGACCAGCAGCCAGGGGCCGAGCGGGGTGTCGGCGAAGGTGCGCAGGGTGTCGTCCAGGCCCTTGGCCTTGTCGGGTTCGTAGTCGATCGCGGCCCGGACGGCGAAGACACCGGCCACGGCGAACACCAGCCCGCGGGCGGCGCCGCCGGCCACGCCGGTGACGTCCACCAGCCGCCGGGTGCGGGGGCCCATCTGCCCGAGCCGGAGCTTGTCGTGGTACTTGCGCAGGACCGCCCGTACGCCGATCCACCCGCCCGCGCCGACGATCGCGATCCCGGCCGCGCCGACCAGCCACTGCCCGGCGGGTATCTCCAGTGCCCTGGCGGTGGCGTCCCGGGACTGCTGGTCGCTGGAGCCGCCGCCGCTCTGGTCACGGCTGGCCGCGAACGACAGCACGGAGTAGGCGACGAAGACGTAGAACGCGAAGCGGACCCCCGCCATCAGTCGTTTGCGGGCGCTGCGGCCGTCCTGTCCGACGGAGCCGAAGAACACCTCGGACAGCCGCCACAGGGCCATGCCGACGAGCCCGATGCCCAGGGCCCACAGCAGCACCGCTCCGAACGGCTTCTGCGCGATTGCCGCCAGGGCTCCCCCGCGGTCGGCCTGCTCCTTCGTGTCGCCGAAGGCGATCTGCAGCGCCAGCGCGCCCACGAGCAGATAGATCACGCCCCGGGCGGCGAGTCCCGCCCGTGCCGCCCCCTCCGTAACGGAACCCCGTGCCACCCGTCGGGCCCGGAACCGTCCGTTCTGTGCCAGCGCACTCGTGTTCATGTCGACCTCCCGGCGTTCCGGATGCCCCGGCTCGGCGGCCACACACCCGGCCGGCCGTCGGACCAGCGCATTCCGGCCTGGCTGCCCCGGGAGAGCCCGGCCGGACCGGGCATGCGAAGGGGCCCGGCCGCGGCTGATGCCGTCGGCCGGGCCCCATTCCACCCGTCGTCAGGTGACCAGGGCAGCGGTCTCGCGGGCCGGTGCGGGTGCGGTCGCGAGCCACTGGTGAGCGACTTCCAGGGCTCGCCCGATGTCACGGGTACCGGTGGTCACGCACAGCGTGTACGCCAGGTCGCGTGCTCGCCAACCGGCCTCCGCCGGTGCGCCTCCGGCCCCGGCGGCCGACAACAGCGCCTCGTACTCGTCGACGAGGCGGCGCAGCACGGCGGGATGGGGTCTCAGCATGTGGTTCTCGCTCCTCGTGGGTCGGGTGGTCAGGCCGTCGTGGAGGTGCCGCCGCTGTCCAGGGCGCCCGTCCGCTGCCCCATGGCCTCGTCGCGCACGCGGGCGCAACTGCGGCTGATGAGACGGGAGACGTGCATCTGGGAGATGCCGAGGTGGTCGGCGATACGGCTTTGCGTCATGTCCTCGAAGAAGCGCATGTAGAGGATGGCCCGTTCGCGTTCCGGCAGGCGGCGCAGGCCCTCCTTGGCGGACTCGCGGTCGACCACGACGTCGTAGGAGGCGTCCGCCGCGCCGAGGGTGTCCGCGAGGCTGTAGCCGTCGTCGTCGGCCGAGAGCTCGGCGTCCAGCGACAGGGTGCTGAAGCTCTCCAGCGCTTCGAGCCCGGCGCCGACCTCTTCCTCGGTCAGGCCGGTGCGGGCGGCGAGGTCCGCCACGGAGGGCTCGGGGCTGCCCGGGTTCTGGGTGAGTTCACGGCGGGCCACCCGCACCTTGTTGCGCAGTTCCTGCACACGGCGGGGCACCCGCAGGGCCCACATGCGGTCCCGGAAATGCCGCTTGACCTCGCCGGTGATGGTGGGGACGGCGTAGCTCTCGAAGGCTCCCCGGCTCGGGTCGAACCGGTCGACGGCCTTGACCAGACCGAGAGCCGCGACCTGCTTCAGGTCCTCCAGCGACTCTCCGCGGTCGCGGAAGCGGCCGGCGATGCGGTGGGCCATGGGCAGCCAGAGCGCGACGAGTTCGTCACGGACGGCCTCCCGCTCGGGACCCTCCTCCAGTTCCGCCAGCCGGGTGAAGAGGGCCGCGGTGTCAGGGGCGTCGTCGTGCCGCCGCCGGGCGGCGGTGGTCGTCGTTCCGGGCGTGTCGGGGCGGTTCGTGGGCGTGTCGATGAGCATGCGGATTCGCTCCTGACAACGGTGATTTCAGGGTCTACCGCGGGAAAAGTCGCTGCCCGGATCGCCTGGAGGGCCTCCGGGGCAGCCATACCGCTCCCGCTGGCGCGCCTCCGGTCCGAAGCACGAGATTGCGACTGCCCTGCCCCCGGTGGAACAAACTCCACTTTGCTGTGCAATCTGCCCGGGAGCCGGCACCCGGGTTTCAGGCGAGGGGCACGACGGCGGTGATGCACTTGCCGCCGGCGGGCAGGTCCGAGACGCGGACGTCACGGGAGAGCCTGCACACGATGGGCCAGCCGTGGCCCCCGTGCCGCAGCCGTCCGTGCGGATCGGTGGGCGGCGCGGTCACGGGCAGTGCGTCACTGCGGTCGCTCACCGAGAGTCGCACGCCGGGGCCGTCGACGTCGACCCGGAAGTCGGTGACGCCGCCGCCGTGCAGGATCGCGTTGGTCGTCAGCTCCGAGACGACGAGCAGCGCGTCGGACAGGGCGTCCGCGTCGCACGGGGTGTGCGTGTCGCGGCAGCGTTCAGCCACGGCTCGCTCCACGGCCCGGCGCGCCTCGGCGGGTTTGCACGGCCGGGTCCGGTCCGCGCCGAGCGGCCCGAAAACGGATTCGATCATGTGCTCGTCGCACATCCTTCAGCTCCCTGGTCGGTGAAGACGGAAGCCGGGTCCGGCCCGCGTTCCGTGGCCGTCCGCACGGGCACGCCTGGGGCTCACGGTGCCCGCTGCTTCCTTCAACCTGCCGCGGCGTTCGGGGCGCGCACCTCGCGAGCGCCGCGGGCCTCTTCTCTTCGGCTGACCTCTCCCCGCACCTGCAAACCTCCAGTCCGCCTCCTCCTGTCGAAAAGCGCCCGAACGGCCGCCAGTCGATGCCATCTCAGCGCGCTGCGTGGGTAGGCGGGGTGCATGACCGATGTGGTGGACTCGGACGAACTGCTGCGGCGTATCCGGCGCGCGAGGACCTGCGCGATGCGGGAGGAGCGGACGTGGCATACCAGGAGCGAGGAACTGGCGGCGACCGACCCGAAGGGGGCCAGGGACGCGACGGTACGAGGGATGTCCTACGAGGCGGTGGTCAGGGTGCTGGACGAGATCCTGACTCCGGGCAAACACAGTCCGGAGGGCTGACCGGGAGAGCCCGTACCCGGTGCCGGACAGAGGCCGATCGCGACGAGACGTGCCGGGAACCCGGCGCGGATGACGGTCGACCACACCCGGGCACCGGTTCTGGAAGCTCCACGGCGACGTGCTGGCCTCGGGCGGTCTGAACGACCGGCTCACCCGGGGCCGGGTACTGCAACGGGCACAGGAGCTGATGGCCGACGCGGTGCACGCCGGTATCGAACCCGTCCGGGTCGAGCCCCGCTGGGACACCGAAAGGAAACTGGCCCATCCGCCGTCCGCCGAGGACATCGAGCGGGCCTTCGAGTCCCACCCGGACGCACGGGGCGCGCTGGTCACGAGCCCCACGCCGTACGGCGGTTGCGCGGACCTCCGGGCGATCGCCGAGGTGTGCCACCGGCGTACGTGACCGCTGATCGTGGACGAGGCGTGGGGCGCGCATCTGCCGTTCCACGCCGCTCTGCCGTCCTGGGCGATGGACGCGGGCGCGGACATCCGCGTGACGAGCATCCACAAGATGGGCAGCGGCCTGGAGCTGGGCTCCGTCTTCCATCTGCGGGGGGGGGACCTGGTCCCGCCGGCGCTGCTGCGGACTGGATCCCCCGGCCGAGGTCCGGTCCGCCATCGAGGAGATCGACGGGCTGCACGTCAACGACCGGCGGGACTTCTGCGGCCCGGGACTGTCCGACGACTTCGACCCGCTGCCCGGCGTCATCGATCTCGCCGGGCTCGGGATCACGGGCTTCCAGGCGGCGGACTGGCTGCGCGAGCACCGGCACGTCGACGCGCATCTGGTGGACCACCGCCGCATCGGCATGCAGATCACCCACGGCGACGACCGGGAGACGACCGGGCAGCTACTGGAGGCGCTGCGCGATCTCGCGCGGGCCGCGCGGGATCTGCCCCGGGCGCCGCGGGTGGAGGTGCCGTCGCCGGCCGGGCTGCGGATGGAGCAGGCGGTGCTGCCCCGCGACGCGTTCTTCGGCCCGGCCGAGGACGCGCCGGTGGCCGAGACGGCCGGACGGGTCGCGGCGGAGATGATCACGCCATATCCGCCCGGTATCCCGGCCGTGCTCCCTGGTGAGCGTCTCACCGAGCCGGTGCCCGGAGCTCGATACGGTTCGGGTCGTCGCCGAGAGCGCGCGGTGACTCCGACGTGAAACGGGTCACCCGACCCGTCAGGGGTGCGCACTCGACCTTCGGATGGTTTATCGTTCATTCATACGTGGTGGCGGAGTCGAACCCGTGGTCCTCCCCATCACCGCTAACGGCCCTGGCTGGTCTCCCCCGTCCAGCCAGGGCTTTTTCATGCCCGGAGAAAGTTGGGCACGCCGAGGTGCCCGAGTCCCCGCCAGCGGCTGAAATGGGCGTAGGGAGAAAGCACCGGAAGTCGACCGCCCGGCGAGGAGCTCCGCGTCATGACCAAAGCGATCAAACTCCTGACCGCCCTGCCTCCGCCCCAGCGGCAGCGTCTGATGACGCTCGCGCGGGAGGTGTCCTTCCCCGAGGACACCCGCATCTTCGAGGCGGGCGCCGCGGCCGACCGCTTCTGGGTCATCCGCTCCGGTGCCGTCTCCCTGGATCAGGAAGTCAACTCCCTGCAACGGGTGACCGTGGCCAGCCTCGGCGCGGGCGACCTGCTCGGCTGGTCCTGGCTGTTCCCGCCGCACACCTGGGACTTCGGCGCGGTGGCGTTCAGTCCCGTGCGGGCCTACGAGTTCGACGCGGCGGCCGTGCTGGAGCTGTGCGAGGAGGACTCCCAGCTCGGGCTGCTGCTGGTGCGGTCGGTCGCCGAGGTGCTCGCACACCGTCTGGAGATGACCCGCGGCAAGCTGATGGAGCAGTACACACTGCACCGGCGAGGAGCGCTGTGAGCGCTGTGAGCCTTCAGATCCGGTAGCGGCGCAGTGCCGGTACCGCGGCGGCCAGGGCCAGCATCACGGCGACGACGAGCAGGCCGCCGCCCGTGACGGCGGTGCGGGGGCCGAAGGCGGAGCCCGCCGTGCCGTGCAGCACGTCAGCGAGGCGCGGGCCGCCCGCCACGACGACGGTGAAGACGCCCTGCATGCGCCCGCGCATCTCGTCTGTGGCGGCGGACAGCAGGATCGCCCCCCGGAAGACCATCGAGACCATGTCGGCCACACCGGCCACGGCGAGGAACGCCACCCCGACCCACAGACTGCTGCTCAGCCCGAAGCCCGCGATGGCCACACCCCACGCGACCACCGCCCCGATGACCATCCAGCCGTGCCGGCGCGCCCGGGAGAAGGTTCCGGAGAACAGTCCGCCGAGCACGGCGCCGATGGGGATCGCCGCGAACAGCAGGCCCAGCGCGAGCCCTTCGCCGTACGGCGCGTAGGTCTGGGCGGCGAGCTGCGGGAACAGGGCGCGCGGCATGCCGAGGACCATGGCGATGATGTCGGCGAGGAACGACAGCCACAGCACGGTGTGCCCGGAGATGTAGCGGAAGCCGGCGACGATCTCCCGCACGCCCGCGCGGCGTTTTCCCGTGCCGTCCAGGGGCGGCAGCGACGGCAGCCGGTACACCGCCCACACCGTGGCGCACAGGGCCAGGGCGTCGATCAGATAGAGCTCGGGCAGGCCGATCACGGGGATGAGGGCGCCCGCGAGCAGAGGGCCGGCCACCTGGCCGGTCTGCATCACGGTCGAGCCGAGGGCGCCCGCCGCGGGCAGTTCGTCCTCAGGGACCAGCCGGGCGATGGAGGCGGTGCGGGCCGGTGCGTTCAGGCCCCAGAAGGCCTGCTGTATCGCGAGCAGCACCATGAGCGCGGCCACCGACTCCAGACCGGCGAAGGCCTGGAGCCAGAACAGCAGCGAGGTGACGGCGATGCCGCTGTTGGTGATCAGCAGCAGCTTGCGCCGGTCCATGCTGTCGGCGATCGCCCCGCCCCACAGCGCGAACACGATCAGGGGCACGAGGCCCGCCAGGCTCGCCGCGCCTACCCACGCCGAGGAGCCGGTGATGTCGTAGACCTGCTTGGGCACGGCGACGGCGGTGAGCTGGCTGCCGACGGCCGTGACGATGGTCGAGCCCCACAGCCGCCGGTAGGCGGGGCGGCGCAGGGGGCGGGTGTCCATGGCCCAGCGCCGCCAGCCGCGGCGCCGGGGTGCCTCCGGCGCCGGATCCTGCTCTTGCGTCCTGCTCTCGCTGGTGTCCACTCGCCGCTTCCTGGATGCTCGCTACATCTACCCGGCCGGGGATCACTATCCCACCGGCCGCCGAGCGCTCCGGAGCCGAGGGGTCAGCTTCCGGCGATGAGCGCGGCACCGAGCACGATCATGGTGACGGCGAGCAGGCCGTCCATGACGCGCCAGGCGGCGGGCTTGGCCAGGTGACGGCCGAGCAGCCGGGCGCCGAAGCCGAGGGCGGTGAACCAGCACAGGCTGGCCAGCACGGCGCCGAGTCCGAACGTCCAGCGCATTGGGCCGTGGTCGGCGGCGACGGAGCCCAGCAGGAACACGGTGTCGAGGTAGACGTGCGGGTTGAGCCAGGTCATCGCCAGGCAGGTGAGCACGGCCCGGCGGCGTGACCCGGCCGCCTCCCCCTCCGCCCGGAGCGCGCCGCCGCCCGGCCGGAACGCCCGGCGGGCGGCCAGGGCGCCGTAGCAGAGCAGGAACGCGCCGCCGATCCAGCCGACCGCCGTCAGCGCGCCCGGCCACGTCACCACCAC
>NZ_JBHUQX010000330.1:0-10965 GCF_042674225.1 Streptomyces sp. NPDC056948 | reverse complement strand
GCCAGATACACCGCGAGGGTGATCATGAAGAGCTTCTTGCGGCCCCACTTGTCGGTCAGGCGGCCCCAGAACAGGGCGCCGATGCAGGCTCCGGCCACATACAGGGCGGCCGCGAGGCCGGTGACCTGGCCGGAGGTGATGGGCAGTCCGCTGTCGGGTTCCGACAGGCGGCCGGCGATGTTGCCGACGACGGTGACTTCGAGGCCGTCGAGGATCCACACGGTGCCGAGGCCGAGGACGATCGTCCAGTGCCAGCGCGACCACGGGAGGCGGTCGAGCCGGGCGGGGATGTCGGTGGTGATGGTTCGGCCGGTCCCGGCCTGCGCGGTGCTCATGGGCCCCCTCCTCGTCGAGCGGAAACCCGGGCCGAGTGCCCTGACCGGCTTTTCTTAGGCCCGAAGCATCACGCCCCCAGCGCGTGCGCCACCGTGTAGATCAGCAGGCCGGCCAGCGAGCCCACCACCGTGCCGTTGATCCGGATGAACTGGAGGTCGCGGCCGATGTTCGCCTCGATCTTCCGCGTGGTGTGCTCGGCGTCCCAGCTCGCCACCGTGTCCGTGATCAGGGAGGTGATCTCCTTGCGGTAGGTGGTGACGACGTACACGGCCGCGTCCTCCACCCACTTGTCGACCTTGTCCTGCACCTTGCGCTCGGCCGCCATCCGGGAGCCCAGCGACAGCAGCGAGGCCCGTACCCGCAGCCGCAGCTCGCTGCGCTCGTCCTCCGCCGCGGCGACGATCATGGACCGTACGGCCGTCCAGGCGCTGGCGATGAGGTCCTGGACCTCGCCGCGGCCCAGCACCTCGCCCTTGAGCCGCTCGACGCGGGCTCGGGTCTCGGTGTCGGACTGGAGGTCGGAGGCGAAGTCGGTGAGGAAGCGGTCGAGGGCGCCGCGCGCGGGGTGGGCGGGCATGTCGCGCATCTCGGTGGCGAAGCGCAGCAGCTCCTTGTAGACGCGCTCGCCGACCTTCTTGTCGACGAACTTCGGCGTCCAGCCGGGGGCGCCGCCCTCCACGGCGTCCATCACCTCGTCGCGGTGCAACACCAGCCAGTCGTGCGCGCGGGTGACGACGAGGTCGACGACGCGTTTGTGGCCGCCGTCGGCGACGACCTTCTCCAGCATCTTGCCGATGCCGGGTCCGATCTCCTGGGCGTTGGCGCGCCGGGTGATGGCCTCGCCGACGACGGCCTGGACGTCGGAGTCGCGCAGGACCGTCAGGGCGCCCCGCAGGGCGGTGGAGAGCTCCGCCGTGACCCGGTCGGCGTGCTCGGGGACCGCGAGCCAGGCGCCGAGGCGGCTGCCGATGCCGACGGCGCGCAGCCGCTGCCGTACGACGTCCTCGGAGAGGAAGTTCTCGCCGACGAACTCGCCGAGGGAGACGCCGAGCTGGTCCTTCTTGGTGGGGATGATCGCGGTGTGCGGGATGGGGATGCCGAGGGGGTGGCGGAAGAGGGCGGTGACGGCGAACCAGTCGGCGAGCGCGCCGACCATGCCGGCCTCGGCGGCGGCGGCGACATAGCCCGCCCAGGGGCCGGCGCCGGAGTTCTGGGCCCACTTGGCGAGGACGTAGACCACGGCCACGAACAGCAGGAGCCCGGTGGCGGTGAGTTTCATACGGCGTACGCCGCGCTGTTTCTCCTCGTCCGCCGGGCTGAAGCTCGTCATCGCACGGTTCACGGCAGCGCCGGGACGGGCATGCTGCCCTCGGACGTCGACCTTTTCTTCCACTTTCATCTGTTCCATCCGCTCCACCCGCTTGGTGATCCCGCACACATTGTCCCTTCCTGACCGACTCCTGGAACGGAACAGGAGTTCCCGGCGTCTGTCGGAAGGGGTAATGCCAGGGGGGTCCTGTCAGCTTCCCCCTGCCCATGACGCATCATGGGCACATCAGATCGGAGCCTTGGGCTCCCATCGCCTGAGGAGAACTGAACAGCATGACCCGGGGTCGTGGTTACGCCCTGCTCGCGGCGATCGTCGCAGCGGTTGTGGCCCTTTCCGCCGCCATATATGTCGGAGTGGCGACCGACGACGGCACGCAGACCCGGAACACCCGGGCTGACGGCCGTCTTCCGAACAATTCCGCCGCCCCTGCCTCGACCGGCACCTGGGTCGGCACCTGGTCCACCTCACCGGCGGGCGCCGAGCCCGGCACCGAGTCGACCGGCATGGCGGACCGTTCGGTACGCAACGTCGTCCACACCAGCGTCGGAGGTACGAGTGCCCGCGTGACGCTGTCCAATCTCTACGGCCAGTCGCCGCTCAGCATCACGCAGGCCTCGATCGCGGTCGCCGCCGGCAGCGGTACGCCCGCCGCGCTCTCGGACACCCTGCGCCCGCTGACCTTCAACGGCGGCCCCACGGTGGTCATCCCGCCCGGCCGGCAGGTGATGAGCGACGTCGTGCGCGTCGTCATCCCGCACGACGCCGACGTCCTGATCACCACGTACACACCGACCAGCTCCGGCCCGGTGACGTACCACCCGCACGCCCGGCAGACCTCCTACGTCGCCCAGGGCAACCAGGCCCAGGACACGACGGGCACGCCGTACACCGAGCAGAGCACGTACTGGCGCTACCTGACGGCGCTGGACGTGCTGAGCAACGAGTCCGACGGCACGGTCGTCGTCCTCGGCGACTCCCTCACCGACGGCATCACCTCCACCTCGGGCGCCAACAACCGGTGGACCGACGTGCTGTCCGAGCGGCTACGCGCGGAGATCGCCGCCGGGCGGGACCTGCCCCGCTACAGCGTCGTCAACCAGGGCATCAGCGGCAACCGGGTCCTCACGGACGGGCTGGGCCGCCCGGCCGACAACCCCAGCGGGCTCAACCGCTTCGGCCGGGACGTGCTGGAGCGGACGAACGCCAAGGTCGTCGTCATCGACCTCGGCGTCAACGACATCCTGCGCAACCCGCGGCTCGCCGACCCGAACGCCATACTCGCCGGCCTGCGCACCATGGTGGGCCAGGCCCACGCACGCGGCCTGAAGGTCGTCGGCGCGACCCTGATGCCGTTCTACGGGCATCGCGGCTACACGGACCCGCGGGAGTCGGTCCGGCAGCAGATCAACGCCGAGATCCGGGCGGGCCGGGTCTTCGACGCGGTGGCCGACTTCGACAAGGCGCTGCGTGACCCCTACGACCCGCGCCGGCTGCGCGCCGACTACGACTCGGGCGATCATCTGCACCCCAGCGACAAGGGGTACGCGCGGATGGCCGAGGAGTTCGACCTGGAGAGCCTGAAGGGGTCGGCCCCGGCCGAGCTGTAGCAGGACGACGCCGAGTACTGGCCGACGACGCTCAGTACTCGCCGTTGCTCCGCCGCTCCAGTTTCTCCCGCCGCCGCTCCTCCTTGAGCCGCTGCTTCTCCGCCCGCGTCACCTTCCGCTGGACCCCGACGCCGCCCCAGAAGGCGAACCCGGTCACGATCACGCGCGGCGCCCCGGGCTCCCCCGGCACACCCTCCTCGCGGTGGTCGAAACCGCCCATGATCCCGATGCCGCGCACCACGACCTCGACGCCGGGCGGCACGATGACATCCACCCCGCCCATGATCGCGATCGCGTTGATCTCGACCTCGCGGTCCGCGAAGTTCGCCTCGCGCAGGTCGATCTCCCCGCCGCCCCAGAAGGCCAGACAGGTGAACCGCCGGGGCATCGTCCAGTGCCCCTTGCGCTGGAAGCCGGACATCACGGCGACGGCCCACGTCGAGGACCCCTCGCCGCCGACGATCCGCCCGGGCCAGCCCGCCCCCGTGGCGGGGTCCTTGCTCAGCGACACGGCGGGCACAGTGACGCCCGCGGCCGGCAGGTCGCGGGTGATCGGCACCAGTTCCCCGTACGTGCGCGCCTGGTACGTCGCGTCCAGCCGCTCCTCGAACTCGGCCATGTCGAGGCGTCCCTCGGCGACGGCGTCCCGCAGGATGCCGGCGACCCGTTCACGGTCGGCGTCGGAGGCGCGGAGGTCCGGGAGTGCGTCGTCGGTCATGTACAGCAGCCTACGAGTTACCGGTCCCGGGCACTATGCGGTCGCGCGCTCCGGCGGGGGTTTGGGGGTGTCCCCCAAGGAATGCAGCATCTTTGCGATCACCGCTTCGATGTCCGGCTCCCGCACCGACAGGTCGACCAGCGGGTACTCCGCCGCGATCCGCGCCACCAGTGGCGCGGCCGACTCCGCCGCCGGGAACGCCAGCCACTGGCGCGGCCCGTCCACCCGGACGACCCGGGCGGGTGCCGGGGCGTCGATCGGGGGCAGTTCCCGCTCGAAGTCCACGACCAGCGTCCGCTCGCTCTCCCCCGCCTCGTGCAGCCCGGCGAGCGGACCGTCGTACATCATGCGCCCGTGGTCGATGACCATCACCCGCTTGCACAACTGCTCGATGTCCTGCAGATCGTGCGTGGTCAGCAGCACCGTCGTGCCGCGCTCGGCGTTCATCTCCCGCAGGAACTCCCGCACCCTGGACTTGGAGACGACGTCAAGACCGATGGTCGGCTCGTCGAGGTACAGCACCTCCGGGTCGTGCAGCAGCGCCGCCGCGATGTCGCCGCGCATCCGCTGGCCCAGGGAGAGTTGACGTACCGGCACGTCCAGCAGGTCGCCCAGGTCGAGGAGTTCGACCAGACGGTCGAGGTTCTCGCGGTAACGGGCGTCCGGGATCCGGTACATGCGGTGCATCAGCCGGTAGGAGTCGATCAGCGGCAGGTCCCACCACAGCGTGGTGCGCTGCCCGAACACCACACCGATGCGGTGCGCGAGCCGTGTGCGTTCGCGGGAGGGGTCGATGCCCGCGACCCGCAGCCGGCCGGCGCTCGGGGTGAGGATGCCGGTCAGCATCTTGATCGTGGTCGACTTGCCGGCGCCGTTCGGGCCGATGTAGCCGACCATCTCGCCGCGTTCCACACGGAAGGAGATCGAGTCGACGGCCCGTACCTGCCGTAGTTCCCGCTTCATGAAGCCGGTCTTCTTGCGTACGTCGAAGACCTTCTCGACACCGTCGAGTTCGATGAAGGCGCTGTCCGAACCGTCGCTGTCCACCTCGGTCACCTCAACTCCCTGTACTCCGGTAGGAACGAAGCCCCGTCCGCCACGCCGCCCCTGCCAGCGCGCAGCAGGCCACCGCCACCAGGGGCGAGGCGAAGGCCGCCCAGGGCGGCAGGCCGATGGGGTACGGCCGCCCCAGCACATAGGCGGCGGGGACCCAGTTGACGAAGGCGAGCGGCACCATGAAGGTCACGCCGCGCACCAGGTCCTTCCCGAACACGCTCGGCGGATACTGCAGCAGTGTGGTCCCGCCGTACGTGAAGGCGTTCTGCACCTCGGCGGCGTCCTGCGCGAAGATCTGGAAGGCCGCGCCCGCCACGAACACCGCGGAGAAGATCGCCGCGCCGCTGACCACCATCACCGGCACCAGCAGCACCTTCGGCGCACTCCAGTCGACGTCCACCGAGACCAGCGCCCAGCCCAGCACCACGGCGCCCTGGGTGATCCGGCCCAGCCGGCGCAGCGCGAAGCGGTCGGCTCCGACCTGGGCGAGCACCGGCGCGGGACGCACCAGCAGCGTGTCGAACGAGCCGTCGCGCATCC
Organism: Streptomyces sp. NPDC056948; assembly: GCF_042674225.1. Classification (NCBI taxonomy): domain Bacteria; kingdom Bacillati; phylum Actinomycetota; class Actinomycetes; order Kitasatosporales; family Streptomycetaceae; genus Streptomyces; species Streptomyces sp. NPDC056948. Next base: position 5,378 of record NZ_JBHUQX010000330.1, on the reverse strand, counting down.
GGGCGCCCAGGACGTCCATCGAGCCGAGCAGCAGGTCGGCGATCCCGAACGCCGTCACCGACAGCCCGTACAGAAAGGCCACCTCGGGCAGTGACCAGCCGCCCAGCGAGTCGACCTGCGAGAACATCAGCAGGATTCCCACGAAGTCCAGGCCGGTCACCGTGAGGTTGCCGAACACCGTGACGACGAAGGAGGTGCGGTAGGTCATGCTGGACCGGATCCACATCCCGGCGATCAGCCAGTAGGCCCGCAGCCCCTCGGCCAGGGCATTCCGCTCACCCACCCTGCACCACCACCCGCCGTGTCGCGGCCGACTGCAGCAGCCGTCCCGCCGCCAGCAGCGCCACCGCCCACGCCGCCTGGAAGGCGAACGCCCGCAGCGGATCGGTCTCCCCCATCAGCACATCCGCCGGCATCTGGATCTGCGCCGCCCACGGCAGCACCCGCACGACCTCGCCGAGCGCCCCGGGGAAGGCGTTCAGCGGCAGCACCATGCCCGAGAAGAAGATCCCCGTGACCATCAGGACCTGGTTGACGCCCATGCCGTCCATCAGCCAGAACACGCTCAGGGCCGCCAGGTAGCGGATCGCGAAGCTGACCACCGTCGCCAGCAGGAGCGTGACCACGAAGGCCAGCCAGGGGGTGACCGACGTCGGCAGGGCCATCCGGAAGAAGCCCGCGCCGAACGCGAACGGGATCACGCCCCGCCCCAGCATCTGGAACAGCGCCCGCCCCACGTCGCCCGCCAGCCACCAGAGCTGGAGATCGGCCGGCCGGTACAGATCGACGGCGATCTCACCGGTGCGGATGCGCTCCATCAGGTCCTTCTCGGCACCGCCGCCCTGGATCGCCAGCGTCGCGTAGAGACACTGCCCCAGCCACACATACGTCACGGCCTGCGCCTGGTCGTACCCTCCGAGATGCGGCTTCTCGTCCCACAGCGCCAGATACGTGTAAACGAGGATGACGCCGAAGACCGTATTGGTGAACACCCCGGCCACCGTGGCCGCCCGGTACGTCGCGTACCGCCTGAAACCCCCTGCCGCGACGGCCGCGTACAACCGTCCCGAGCCCACCACCACAGCCCTCCTCGCCGCCGGACACCGAAGCGCAGGAGCCTAGTGGGCCGAGGATCACGCGTGCCATGGGTTTTCGCGTGCTGTGGTTTCCCGCTCGGGAACGCCGTGGGGCGTTCGATCACGCGTCGGTCTGCGCCCAGCCGCTGCACTTCTCCCAGATGATCCCGGCGGTGGGGTTGTCCGGGTTGCCCTTCCAGTCGCCGATGCACGCCTTGATGGTGATCGGCGCGCCCTCCTTGATGTCGAGGTTGAGCGTGCGGGTCGTGTTCACGCCGTCACGGTTCCAGTAGTAATACGTGTTGCCCTCGCCGCCGATCGAGATGATCCCGATCGTCGAGTGACCGTCCTTGGCCAGGTCGGTGATGGTGAAGACCTCGCCGTACGTCTGGATGTGGGCCTTGCCGCCCGAGTCCGCGTGGGGCGTGACGTTCCAGTCGGCACCGGCCCAGACGGTACGATCCGTTCCGTCCGCGTGGGCAGAGGCGCCCGTGGCCAGGGCGAGCAGCGTGGCGGCGGTGCCGGCCAGGGCAGAGCGTGCGAGCAGTCGCATCTTCGGTCGTGTCCCCCTTCAGGCGAATCTCGCGCAAGCAAGATCGCAATTCGAACAGGCGTGCAGAATAGCTCAGTTCACCCTGCGTCCGCCTGTACGTTCGCCCGCACGCCGCCCGCCTCACCACACGGCTCGCGACACGGCCCTCGATCAGGGAACTGATCGCCGGATGGGACAGTCTTCATCACAGGGGCGCAAGAGCGAGCAGAGACGTACGGGAACGACGTACGACGCGAAACAGGAGTCCGTGCACGACATGAGTGACGAGCCTCAGCCGCAGCAGCCGACACCGGGGCGGGCACCGAGAGAGCCGCAGCCGGACGGCGCCCCGGGCACGCCACGGGACCGGGCTGACGACGACCCGGGCACGGCACGACCCCAGAAGGACGGCGACCCGGTCGCGCCACGGGCCAAGGGGGACCCAGAGCCGGCCAAGGGGGACGGCGCCCAGGGCACGCCACCGGCCGAGGCGGACGGTGAGCCGGGCACACCGCGGGCCAAGGCCGACGACGACCCGGGCACGGTAGAGATCCGGGCCGTCGGCGCCGCGGGCACGGCACGGGGCCGGACGGACGGCGACCGGGGCACGGCACCGGCCCGGACGGATGCCGCCCAGGGCACGCCCCGAGCCAAGGCGGACGACGACCGGGGCACCCCACGCCCCCAGACCGACAACGACCCGGGCACGGTACAGATCCGGGCCGTCGGCGCCGCGGGCACGGCACGGGGCCGGACGGACGCCGCCCCTGGCACGCCATCGGCCAGGACGGACGGCGCACCGGGCACGCCACGCCCCCAGACCGACAACGACCCGGGCACGGTACAGATCCGGGCCGTCGGCGCCGCGGGCACGGCACGGGGCCGGACAGGCGGCGTGCCGGGCGCGGCTCAGGCCCGGACGGACAGCGCCCAGGGCGCGCCGCGCCCCCAGGCCGGTGACGGGCCGGGTACGGCGCCGCTACCGGCGGTCAGCGACCCGGGCAGCGGGCCGCAGGCCAAGTCCGGCGGGAAACGGAAGCGGACCGGCTGGCGCCGGGTGATCCCGACCTGGCGCATGACGCTCGGCGGCTTCATCATCGTCGTCATGCTGCTGATCGGCGGCTTCTTCTTGGGCTACTCGCTGGTCCAGATCCCGCCGGCCAACGCGCTCGCCACCAAGCAGGCCAACGTCTACCTCTACGCGGACGGCTCGGTGATCGCCCGCGACGGCGAGGTCAACCGGGAGAACGTCACCCTCCCGCAGATCTCCAAGGACGCCCAGCACGCGATCCTGGCCGCCGAGGACCGCGACTTCTACACCGAGTCCGCCGTCGACCCCAAGGCCATGGTCCGCGCCGCCTGGAACACCGCCCTCGGCAAGGGCAAGCAGTCCGGCTCCACGATCACCCAGCAGTACGTGAAGAACTACTACCTGCGCCAGGAACAGACCGTCACGCGCAAGGCCAAGGAGTTCTTCATCTCCATCAAGCTGGACCGCGAGCAGAGCAAGGACCACATCCTCGAGGGCTACCTCAACACCAGCTACTTCGGCCGCAACGCCTACGGCATCCAGGCCGCCGCCCAGGCCTACTACGGCATGGACGCCACCGACCTCGACCCGGCCCGCGCCGCCTACCTCGCCGCGCTCGTCAACGCCCCCAGCCAGTACGACGTCGTCGCCCACCCCGAGAACCGCAAGGCCGCCGAGTCCCGCTGGAACTACGTCCTGGACGGCATGGTCAAGAAGGGCTGGCTCAGCGAGTCGAAGCGGGCCGGCATGAAGTTCCCCGTGCCGAAGGAGTCCACCCTCTCCACCGGCATGTCCGGCCAGCGCGGCTACATCGTGCGGATCGTCAAGGACTACCTCACCCAGAACAACATCATCGACGAGGACAAGCTCGACGCCGGCGGCTACCGCATCACCACGACCCTGCAGAAGGGCAAGCAGGACGCCTTCGTGAAGGCCGTCGACGACAAGCTCATGTCCAAGCTGGACAAGAAGAACAACAAGGTCGACTCCTACGTACGCGCGGGCGGCGCCGCCGTCGACCCCAAGACCGGCAAGGTCGTGGCGATGTACAACGGCGTCGACTACGTCAAGCAGTACACCCCCAACGCCACCCGCAGGGACTTCCAGGTCGGCTCCACCTTCAAGCCCTTCGTGTTCACCTCGGCCGTCGAGAACGGCTCGCGGACCCAGGACGGCCGCGTGGTCACCCCGAACACGATCTACGACGGCACCAACAAGCGAACCGTCCAGGGCTGGACCGGCGACCCGTACGCCCCCGAGAACGAGGACCAGCACTCCTACGGCGACATCACCGTCACCGAGGCCACCGACAGCTCCGTGAACTCGGTGTACGCGCAGATGGCCGCCGACGTCGGCCCCCAGAAGGTCAAGCAGACCGCGATCGACCTGGGCGTCCCCGAGACCACCCCGGACCTCGCCGACGGCCCCGCCATCGCGCTCGGCACGGCCACCGCCAGCGTCCTCGAGATGGCGGAGGCGTACGCCACGCTCGCCAACCACGGCCGGCACGGCACCTACACGATGGTCGACAAGGTCATCAAGGAGGGCACGCCCATCGAGCTGCCCGAGCGGCGCACCCGGCAGGCCGTGAGCCGCGAGGCCGCCGACACCACGACCTCGATGCTGCAGAGCGTCGTCCAGAACGGCACGGCCTCCGCCGCACAGGCCGCGGGGCGCCCCGTCGCCGGCAAGACCGGCACCGCCGAGGAGGACACGGCGGCCTGGTTCGCGGGCTACACCCCCGACCTCGCCACCGTCGTCTCCGTCATGGGCCAGGACCCGGTCACCGCCGCCCACAAGTCGCTGTACGGCGCGATGGGCCTGCCCCGCGTCAACGGCGGCGGACCGCCCGCGGAGATCTGGACGCAGTTCACCCAGGACGCCCTCGAGGGCAAGCCGGTCAGGGACTTCGACCTCGAGCTCCAGCCGGGCTCCGACGTCACCGAGGCCCCCAGCCCCGAGACCCCCGTCGACCCGACCACGGGCGGCACGACCGACGGCGCCAGCTCGACCCCCGGCGACGAGGAGACCGGCACCGAGACGCCCGGCCAGACCCCGAGCGCGCCCGAGAGCCAGACCCAGGGCCAGACCGACGGCGGCACCACCGACGGCAGCACGGGAGGCGAGTCCCCGACCGGCGGCGGCACCGCGGACGGCGGAACCGGAGACGGCGGCACGACGGAGGGCGGCGGCACGGCCGACGGCGGCACCACGGAAGGCGGCGGCACGGCCGACGGCGGCGCCAACGGCGCTCCGACAGGCCCCGGCTGGGGCGTCGTCCCGCAGGGCGCGCGCCGCGAATAGGTCAGGTCAGTGACCTGAGGTCGCCTTCAGCCCCACCACGGCGACCAGCAGCAGACAGACGAAGAAGATCCGGGCGGCGGTGGCCGGCTCGCCCAGCACGGCCATACCGACCACCGCCGCCCCGGCCGCGCCGATCCCCACCCACACGCCGTAGGCGGTACCGATGGGCAGGGTCTTGGCCGCCTGGGACAGCAGCAGCATGCTGACGACGATTCCGGCGCCGGTGAGAACGCTCGGGAGCGGGCGGGTGAAGCCGTCGGTGTACTTCATACCGATCGACCACCCGACTTCGAGCAGACCGGCGACGACGAGCAGAACCCAGGCCATGACGGGCACCTCCGGGAGACAGGCTGACGGTCCAGGTGCGTCGTCTTTGCCTTCGTCCCGGTACGGCGCGTCTCGTCGGGTCCCTCCAACGTAGCAAATCCACGACGAA
>NZ_JBHUQX010000329.1:0-11020 GCF_042674225.1 Streptomyces sp. NPDC056948 | reverse complement strand
CGGTCGGGGGCGTGTGGGTGGGGGGTGCCGTCGTGGGTGGCGGGGGGGGCGCGGTGCTGGGCTTCACCGTCGTGGGGGGGGGGGCGGACGACGACGGTTCCTCGGTCGTCGGCTCCTGCGTGGGCTCCTCGGTCTCCGACTGCGTGGGCGTCGGCGTCCACGTCGGCTTGACCGCCGCGCCCTGCGTGGTGTCCAGGTCGAACTTGGTGACGTCGCCCATCACGCCGAAGGTGTACGCCGCCCAGATCTGCGCCGGGAAGCCACCGCCGTTGATACGGGGCTCGCCGGCCGCCTTGTACATCGCGACCTGCGCGTGGGTCTTGGCGTCCTCGCCGAACAGGCCCACCGAGGTGACCAGGTTCGGCGTGTAGCCGGTGAACCAGGCCGACTTGTTGTTGTCGGACGTACCCGTCTTGCCCGCGACCTGCTGGCCGTCGCGCCCCGGGTTGTCGCGCACGGAGGTCTGGGCGGTGCCGTCGTCGACCACGCCGGTCAGTACCGAGGTCACCGAGTCGGCGGCCTCGGGGCTGATGACCTGGTCGCCGACCGGGTCGGGCATGGTGACGGTCTGGTTCAGGTGCTCCGCCGACTTCACGAGGGCCGGGGTGACCTTCTTGCCGTGGTTGTCGAGGGTCGCGTAGACGCCGGCCATCTGCAGGGGGCTCGCGCCCATGCTGCCCAGGGTCTGGGCGGGCACGGCCTGCATGTTCTCGGTGTCCATGCCGAGCTTGCCGGCGACCTTCACCACCTCGGACATGCCGACGTCGACGCCCATCTGCGCGAAGACGGAGTTGACGGACTTGTTCATCGCCGTCTGGACGCTGATGGGCCCGTAGTCCTTGTCGTCCTCGTTCTCGGGGTTGAAGCCGACCTTGCTGCCGTCCTCCACGACCTGGCGCTTGCTCGTGCCGTCGTAGACCGTGTTCGCGGCGATCGGCTTGTCGTCCTGCGTCTTCGCCTGCTCCTCCAGGGCCGCGGCGAGGATGACCGGCTTGAAGGTGGAGGCGGGCTGGTAGTCGGAGCGGGTGGCGTTGTTGGTGTAGTGCTTGAAGTAGTCCGTGCCGCCGTACATCGCGACCACCGCGCCCGTCTTCGGGTTCACGGACGCGGCGCCGGCCTGGACGTCTCCGTCGACCTTGCGCTTGTCGGGGTCGAGCTTGCTGTTCAGCTGCCGCTGGACGGACTTCTCCAGCGCGACCTGCTTCTTCTTGTCGATGTTCAGCGTGATGGTCCAGCCGCCGGCATTGACCATCGCCTCGGCTTCCTTGGTGCTGTCGGCCGTGCCCTCCGCGACGAGCCGCTTCTCCAGGGTCGCGTTGGCCGCGTTGACCAGATAGCCCTTCTGGCCCTCCATGCCGGGGGCGGGCCTGGGCTCCTTGGGCACCGGGAACTTCATGGCGTCACGCTCGGACTGGCTCAGCCAGCCCTCCTCGACCATGTTCTTCAGGACGTAGTTCCAGCGGGCCTTGACCAACTTCTTACCGCCCTCCGAGGCGACCGCCCAGTCGTACTGGCTCGGGGCCTGGAGCAGCGCGGCGAGGTAGGCGCCCTGCGCGACCGTGAGGTCCTCGGCGTCCTTGCCGTAGTAGGCCTGGGCGGCGGCCTGGATGCCGTAGGCGTTGCGGCCGTAGTAACTGGTGTTGATGTAGCCGGCGAGGATGTAGTCCTTGGACTTCTCCCGGTCCAGCTTCAGCGAGATGACCAGTTCCTTCAGCTTGCGCGTGACGGTCTGTTCCTGCGTCAGGTAGTAGTTCTTGACGTACTGCTGGGTGATCGTCGAACCGCCCTGCGCGCCACGGCCGGAGAGCGTGTTGACCACGCCGCGGGCGGTGCCCTTGAGGTCGACGCCGGCGTCCTTGTAGAAGGTCTTGTTCTCGGCCGCGACGAAGGTCCGCCCGACGTCCTTGGGGACCCTGGACAGGTCGACGACCTCACGGTTGACCTTGCCGTCGCGGGCCATCATCGAGCCGTCGCTGTACTTGTAGATGTTGCTCTGCCGCTTGGCGTCGGCGTTCCCCTCGGGGATGTCGATCACCATGTACAGCACGATGAAGGCACCCATGCCGAGCAGGCACAGGCCGAAGAAGGTGCCGAGGATCTTCTTCCAGGTGAAGAGCCTGCGTATACCGCCCTTCCCGGCCGGGGCCGACGAACGGTGGCTCTGGGGTGCCGCCCGGCGCCCACCGCGCTGTCGGGCGCGTCTCTCTTCCGCTCGTCCCATGGGTCCGATCCGCTCCGCTTCGTTCATGTGTGCTCTTGCGTCACACAGGTTCGCCGCTCAGGTCAGCTCCGAAAGCTAACACCGGGAGATAAGAGATAGGGCTGCCGATCCGGCCCTTTGCGGACGTGACAATCAGCACCCATCCCAACGGAACCGACGTTCGAGACACCCGAAGGGTTGCCAGGGCGCGATAAAGTGATATCACTTAGATAGACGGACGCTATGCAGGATGGCTCCGCGGAAAGAACGGGGGATTCACCCATGTCCACACACGACGCGCAGGTCACCGCCGACGTACCCGAGATGCCGACCCCACGCGTACGGGAGTTCACCGCGCACAGCATCGGCGGCGGGCTCGCCCTGCTCCTCGGCCTGCTCGGACTGCTGGCCGGCGCCGGGATGATCGCGGCCGCCACGGCGGTGGACGGGACCGGCGCGAAGGCCGGCCTGATCATCGGCGGCATCGTGGTCGCGCTCGCGGCGTTCCTGGCCATGTGCGGGCTGAACATGGTGGCGCCCGGCGAGGCCCGTGTCGTCCAGCTCTTCGGCCGCTACCGGGGGACGATCCGGCAGGACGGCCTGCGCTGGGTGAACCCGCTCACCTCGCGCACGAAGATCTCGACGCGGGTCCGCAACCACGAGACCGCCGTCCTGAAGGTCAACGACGCCTACGGCAACCCCATCGAGCTCGCCGCGGTCGTGGTGTGGCGGGTCGAGGACACCGCCCAGGCCACCTTCGAGGTGGACGACTACATCGAGTTCGTCTCCACCCAGACCGAGGCGGCCGTGCGCCACATCGCCATCGAGTACCCCTACGACGCGCACGACGAGGACGGCCTCTCGCTGCGCGGCAACGCGGAGGAGATCACCGAGAAGCTCGCCGTCGAACTGCACGCACGCGTGGAGGCGGCCGGGGTACAGATCATCGAGTCGCGCTTCACGCACCTCGCGTACGCCCCCGAGATCGCCTCGGCGATGCTCCAGCGGCAGCAGGCCGGCGCGGTCGTCGCGGCCCGGCGGCAGATCGTGGACGGAGCGGTGGGCATGGTCGAGGCCGCGATCGCCCGGATCACCGAGCGGGACATCGTGGAGCTGGACTCCGAACGGAAGGCGGCCATGGTCTCCAACCTCATGGTGGTGCTGTGCGGGGACCGCGCCGCGCAGCCGGTCCTCAACACCGGATCCCTCTACCAGTGACCGTCCCGTCCGAGGGTCCGGGCTCTCAGCGCCGGCCGCAGCAGCAGCGCAAGCAGGTGCTGCTGCGGCTGGACCCGGCGGTGTACGAGGCGCTGGCCCGCTGGGCCGGGGACGAGCTGCGGTCGGCGAACGCCCAGATCGAGTTCCTGTTGCGCAAGGCGCTCGCCGATGCGGGGCGCCTGCCACGGGAGACCGGGCCCATCCCCCGGCGTGGGCGGCCGCCCGGGGGCTCCACCCCCGGACCCCCGTCGACCTGAGGGCTGTTGCGGAACCGTGACAACGGCTCCCGACCTGCACACCCGCACCACCCGCCATGAACTGCACACCCAGCGTATACATGCGGCGTATACACGATGTGTAGAGTGCTTGGCATGTCCATCGGTCACACTCTTCTGGGGCTCCTTGAGTCCGGCCCGCGGCACGGTTACGACCTGAAGCGGGCCTTCGACGAGAAGTTCGGTCACGACCGGCCGCTCCACTACGGCCAGGTCTACTCGACGATGTCCCGCCTGCTGAAGAACGGGCTCGTCGAGGTCGACGGCATCGAGGCGGGCGGCGGGCCCGAGCGCAAGCGGTACGCGATCACCGAGGCCGGCATCACCGACGTCGAGCGCTGGCTCGCGACGCCGGAGAAGCCGGAGCCGTACCTCCAGTCGACCCTTTACACCAAGGTCGTCCTCGCGCTGCTCACCCACCGCGACGCCGCCGACATCCTCGACACCCAGCGCTCCGAGCACCTGCGCAGCATGCGGATCCTCACCGACCGCAAGCGCAAGGGCGACCTGGCCGACCAGCTCATCTGCGACCACGCCCTGTTCCACCTGGAGGCCGATCTGCGCTGGCTGGAACTGACCGCGGCGCGTCTGGACAAGCTCCGTGAGGCGGTGGCCCGGTGACCATTCCCGCTGGTTCACTGCTCACCGCGCAGGACCTGCGCAAGGCGTACGGCCCGACCACCGCGCTCGACGGTGCCGAGTTCTCCATCCACCCGGGCGAGGTCGTCGCCGTGATGGGCCCGTCCGGGTCGGGCAAGTCGACACTGCTGCACTGCCTCGCCGGGATCGTCATGCCCGACTCGGGCGCGATCACGTACCACGGGCGCGAGGTGACCTCGATGAGCGACGCCGAGCGCAGTGCGCTCCGGCGCTCCGAGTTCGGGTTCGTGTTCCAGTTCGGCCAGCTCGTGCCGGAACTCACCTGCGTGGAGAACGTCGCGCTCCCGCTGCGCCTGAACGGGTCGCCCCGCAAGGAGGCCGAGCGGACCGCGCTGGCCTGGATGGAGCGTCTCGAGGTCGACGGGCTGCGCAAGAAGCGGCCCGGCGAGGTGTCCGGTGGTCAGGGGCAGCGCGTCGCCGTCGCCCGCTCGCTGGTGACGAACCCGCGGGTGATCTTCGCCGACGAGCCGACCGGCGCGCTGGACTCGCTCAACGGCGAGCGCGTGATGGAACTGCTCACCGAGGCCGCCCGGTCCACCAACGCGGCCGTGGTGCTGGTGACGCACGAGGCGCGGGTGGCGGCCTACTCCGACCGCGAGATCGTCGTACGCGACGGGAAGTCCCGGGACATGGAGCGCGTCGTATGAGCGCACGGCAGTGGGGCCGGGACCTGGCGATGGGTACCCGGTACGCCTTCGCCGGCGGACGCGAGGGCTGGACCCGGGCGCTGCTCACGGCCGTCGGCGTCGGGCTCGGCGTGGCACTGCTGCTGCTCACCACCGCCATCCCGAACGCGCTGGCGGAGCGGGACCGGCGCGAGGAGGCGCGCAGCGACCACACCTTCAACCAGCAGAACATACCGAAGGCCGACAACACCCTGGTCGTCCTGGACTCGGACACCACCTTCCGCGACCTGGACGTCCGCGGGCGTCTGCTGGAGCCGGAGGGTCCGAAGGCACCGCTGCCGCCGGGCGTTTCGGAGTTTCCCGCGGCGGGCGAGATGGTCGTCTCCCCCGCGCTGAAGGAACTGCTCGCCTCCGGCGACGGGAAGCTGCTGCGCGAGCGGCTGGACTACCGGGTCACGGGCACCATCGGCGAGCAGGGGCTCGTCGGCTCTCAGGAACTCGCCTACTTCGCGGGCGGCAAGGGGCTCGAGAAACTGCTGGACGGCTCCGCCAGCGGAGCCCGGATCGACAGCTTCGGCAACCCGGACCTGGCGTCGTCCGACCCTTGGGACCCGGTACTGCTCCTGCTGGTCCTGGTCGTCTTCGTGGTACTGCTCATGCCGGTCGCCGTGTTCATCGCCGCGGCCGTGCGGTTCGGCGGCGAGCGGCGCGACCGCAGGCTCGCGGCACTGCGGCTGGTCGGCTCCGACAGCCGGATGACGCGGCGGATCGCGGCCGGCGAGGCGCTGGCCGGGTCGGTGCTGGGACTCGTCCTCGGCACCGGGTTCTTCCTGCTCGGGCGTGAACTGGCGGCCACCCTCGAGGTGTTCCGCATCAGCGTGTTCCCGAGCTATCTGAACCCCTCTCCCCTGCTGGCCGTCCTGGTCGCGCTGGCGGTGCCGGCGGCGGCGGTCCTGGTGACGATCCTCGCCCTGCGCGGGGTGGTCATCGAGCCGCTCGGCGTAGTGCGCACGGCCAAGCCGACGCGACGCCGGCTGTGGTGGCGACTGCTGCTTCCGGTGGGCGGGCTCGCCCTGCTCTACCCGATGGTCGGGCAGGGCGACGACGGCGGGAACTTCAACCAGTACCTCGTCGTCGGCGGCGTGATGCTCCTGCTGGTCGGCGTCACGGCGCTGCTCCCCTGGGTGGTGGAGACGGTCGTGGCGCGGCTCGGCTCCGGCGGGGTCGCCTGGCAACTGGCCGTACGCAGGCTTCAGTTGAGCAGCGGCACGGCGGCCCGGATGGTCAACGGCATCGCGGTGGCGGTGGCCGGGGCCATCGCCCTTCAGATGCTGTTCGCCGGAGTGGAGGGCCAGTACACCAAGGCATCCCAGTACGACGTCTCCCGGGCCCAGATGAGCGTGGACGTGCCGGACGGCGCCGACAGCGCGGCCATCGCCGGGAAGTACCGCGACTCCGAAGGCGTGCGCCAGGTCACCTCACTGTCCGACGTCTATCTCGGCGACCGGCGCGGCGAGGCGGGTTCCATCGTCCAGGTCACCGTGGCCGACTGCGCGTCACTGCGCGAGGCGGCCACGCTCCCTTCCTGCCGCGACGGTGACGTCTTCGCCGTCAAGGGCTCGGAGTACGACAGCGACAGCGACCACCTGTCCAAGCCCGGCACCACCTTGTGGGCCGACCCGAGCGCGACCCGCCGCTCCGGCGGCGGCTGGGTCTCCTGGACCGTGCCGAAGGACATCCGGCAGGCCCAGCCCCGCGAGGACCCCACCGGGTACGAGCGCGGCGGCATCCTGGTCACGCCCGGCGCGCTGCCCGAGAAGCTCGGGGCGGCCACCTCCGCGCGGCTCTTCCTGAGCCTGGACCTCTCGGCGCCGGACGCGTACGACCACGTGCGCAACACGGCCGCGCGTCTCGACCCGGTCACCCAGCCCATGACCTGGCACAGCGTCGAGAGCAACGAGCGCTACGCCACCATCCGCACCGGCCTGTCCGTCGGCGCCGCGTGTGTGCTGGCGCTGATCGGGGCGAGCCTGCTGGTCTCACAGCTGGAGCAGTTGCGCGAACGCCGCAAGCTGCTGTCGTCGCTGGTCGCCGTCGGCACCCGGCGCCGCACGCTCAGCCTGTCGGTGCTGTGGCAGACGGCGATCCCGATCGGTCTCGGCCTGCTGCTCGCCGCGACGGTGGGCATGGCCCTGGGCGCGGTCCTGCTGCGGATGACGGACACATCCGTCCGGGTGGACTGGCCGAGCGTGCTGACGATGACCGGCATCGGCGCGGGGGTCGTCCTGGTGGTGACCCTGCTGAGCCTGCCGCCGCTGCTGAAGCTGATGCGGCCGGACGGGCTGCGGACCGAGTAGGGGCCGGTACCAGCCGTCAGGCGCTCTGGTCGAGGACCCGTACGGGCATCGGCCGGAGCGCCTGACGCAACGCCGCCGCCAGTTCCTCGTACTCGCCGCCGCGCGCTGCCCCCGCCCGCATCGCCAGGGCGATACGGCGGGTGGGGGCCGGGTCGGCGAAGTACCCGGTGAGGAGCTGGTCGCTGCGGGAGGTCTCGACCGTGAGGGCGGTGCGCGGCAGCAGCGTGACACCGAGCCCGCCGGCGACGAGCTGCACCAGCGTGGACAGCCCGGCGGCGGTCGTCGTGACCGGCACGTCGTCGCGGCCGGCCTCCCGGCAGATGTCGAGGGCCTGGTCACGCAGGCAGTGCCCCTCGTCCAACAGCAGCAGGTTCAGCTCGCGCAGCGCCTCCCGCGGAATGCCCTCGCGCCCGCCGAGCCGGTGGTCGAGCGGGGTGACGAGCACGAAGTCCTCGTCGAAGAGCGGCAGTTCGGTCACGCCCGGGACGCCGAGCGGCACCGCGAGCAGCAGCAGGTCGAGCCGCCCGCTGGTGAGACCGTCGAGCAGGCTGGCGGTCTGCTCCTCGTGCACCTGGAGGTCCAGGTGCGGATACCGTTCGTGGACGAGCCGCAGGACCGTGGGCAGCAGATAGGGCGCCACCGTCGGAATCACCCCGAGCCGCAGCACCCCGGTGAACGGGGCCCGCACCGCCTCGGCCTCCTCCATCAGAGCGCCCACCTCGCCCAGCACCGCCTTGGCCCGTACGGCGATCCGCTCGCCCTCGGGTGAGAGCAGCACCTTGCGCGTCGTACGCTCGAGGAGCGTCACTCCGAGTGTCTCCTCGAGCGCCGAGACGGCACCCGAGAGGGCGGGCTGGCTCATGCCGATCGCCCCGGCGGCGTCCCGGAAGTGCAGATGCTCGGCCACGGCCGCGAAGGCACGTAGCTGGGCGAGGCTGGGCTGCCTGCGCTTATTACCCACAGTCACTGATAACTACCTCCGATCAACCCGACCGAGTGTAGCTATTTCTGTAATCAATCGACGTTGTGTCAACATCAACACAGTCCAACCCATGGGAAACACCCGCAATCCGGGTGTTTCCTCGCTGCAAGGAGAGTGTGTGCTCACCGTCGGTGACAAGTTCCCCGAGTTCGACCTGACCGCCTGCGTCTCGCTGGAGAAGGGCGAGGAGTTCGAGCAGATCAACCACAAGACCTACGAGGGTCAGTGGAAGGTCGTCTTCGCCTGGCCCAAGGACTTCACCTTCGTGTGCCCGACCGAGATCGCCGCCTTCGGCAAGCTGAACGAGGAGTTCGCCGACCGCGACGCGCAGGTCCTCGGCTTCTCCGGTGACTCCGAGTTCGTCCACCACGCCTGGCGCAAGGACCACGACGACCTGCGTGACCTGCCGTTCCCGATGATGGCGGACTCCAAGCACGAGCTCATGCGCGACCTCGGCATCGAGGGCGAGGACGGCTTCGCCAAGCGCGCGGTGTTCATCGTGGACCAGAACAACGAGATCCAGTTCTCGATGGTGACCGCGGGTTCGGTCGGCCGTAACCCGAAGGAGGTCCTGCGGGTCCTCGACGCCCTGCAGACCGACGAGCTGTGCCCCTGCAACTGGAGCAAGGGCGACGAGACCCTCGACCCCGTCGCGCTGCTGTCCGGGGAGTGATCTGAGATGTCCCTCGACAACCTGAAGTCCGCGATACCGGACTACGCCAAGGACCTGAAGCTCAACCTGGGCTCGGTCATCGGCAACTCCGACCTGCCGGCCCAGCAGCTCTGGGGCACGGTGCTGGCCACGGCCATCGCCTCGCGCTCCCCGATCGTGCTGCGCGAGCTGGAGCCGGAGGCGAAGGCGAACCTGTCGCCGGAGGCCTACACGGCGGCGAAGGCCGCGGCCGCGGTGATGGCGATGAACAACGTCTTCTACCGCACGCGTCACCTGCTCTCGGACCACGAGTACGGCACCCTGCGCGCGGGCCTGCGGATGAACGTCATCGGCAACCCGGGCGTCGACAAGGCCGACTTCGAGCTCTGGTCCTTCGCGGTCTCGGCCATCAACGGCTGCGGCATGTGCCTCGACTCCCACGAGCAGGTCCTGCGCAAGGCCGGCATCGACCGCGACGTCATCCAGGAGTCCTTCAAGATCGCGTCCGTGATCCAGGCGGTCGGCGTGACGCTGGACGCCGAGGCGGTCCTGGCGGAGTAACTCCCGGCCACGGGCGATGAACTGCAGGGCCCCGTCACCTGGGCATGGTGGACGGGGCCCTGTTTCATGTCCTTGTTGATGCCCGCGTTGATGTCGGCGTTGATGTCGGCGTTGATGCCCTCGTTGACGCGGTCGGGCTACTCCGACGGCGGGTCCGGGGCCGACGGCTCGGCGCTCACCGCCGTGGCGCCTCGCGGCCGTACCGAGTGCCGCAGCGCGGACTCCCGTGAATGCGCCCGCAGATACCCGGCCACCGTGTTCGTCACCGCGACCAGCGGCACGGCGACCACCGCACCGCCGATCCCGGCCACCATCCCTCCGCACGCGACGGACAGCACCACCGCCAGCGGATGCACCCGCACCGCCCGTCCCAGGATGAACGGCTGCAGGATGTGGCCCTCGATCTGCTGCACCGCGAGCACCACCACCAGGGTCATGACAGCCGTGAACACCCCCTGGGTGACCAGCGCGACCACCACGGCCAGCGCCCCGGACACCACGGCGCCCACCAGCGGGATGAACGCGAACAGAAAGATGAACACCGCCAGCGGCACGGCCATCGGCACATCGAGGAAGTAGATCCCCAGCCCGATGAAGATCGCGTCGATCAGCGCGACGATCACCGTGCCCCGCACATACGCCGTCAGCGTCCGCCACGCCGCGGGCCCGGCCCCGGCCACTCCCGGCCGCGCGGCCGCCGGAACCAGCTTCAGCGTCCACTCCCAGATCCGCTTGCCGTCGTAGAGCAGGAACAGGGTGGAGAAGACCGCCAGCAGGATCCCGGTCAGCGCCTCGACGACGACCGTCACGCCCTCCAGGCCCGCCGAGGTGATCTGGTCGGTGTTCGCGCCGACCGCCTCACGCAGGTTCTTGGCGATCTCGTTGATCTGCTTGTCCGTGACGTGGAACGGGCTGTTCAGCAGCCAGTTGCGCAACTCGTCGATGCCGTCCTGGATCTGGCCCGAGAGGTCGTCGATGTTCTCCATGACCTGCCAGGTCACGAACCAGCCGATCAGCCCCATGATGACGAAGCCGAGGATCGCGGTCAGCGCCGTGGCCGGTCCGCGCGGCACTCCGAGCCGCCGCAGCCTCCCCACGGTCGGGTGGAGCAGCGCGGTGATCAGCAACGCGCTCACGAACGCCAATACCACCAACTGGACGGCGCTGATGACCCGCATCAGCACCCACAGGGATCCCGCGAGGATGAGCAGCCGCCAGGCGGCCTCCGCCGCGACCCGCACCCCCCACGGCACGGCCAGCGCGGGATCGGGCCGGGCGGGAACGTCGGGCGCGTAGTCCGGGGGCGGCGGCACGTACTCGTCGGCCCCCGTCCGGGACTCGGCGTCGTCGCGCTCCCGTTCGGCCTCGGCGCGGCGCTCGTTCCACTGCTCGCTCATCTCGGTCAGTCCGGCGCCGAGCCGGCCGAGCCACCCTGGCACTCGCGACATGATCCGACCGTACATGGCGCGAGCCCCACACCGTACGACGG
>NZ_JBHUQX010000328.1:0-11025 GCF_042674225.1 Streptomyces sp. NPDC056948 | reverse complement strand
CCCTTTCTTCATGCCCTCTTGACTCCCGAAGGTGCCGGGTTTAGCTTCCTCTCCACCGATAGGAAACTTTCCTAACAGTAGACATCAGCAGGCGGGCGGACCTCGAGGGACTTCCCCTCGATGGACTTCCCCCCGCGATCACTGAAAAGCTGAGCAGCCGAAGGGCAGGTGTGGACACGCATGGCAGGAACCGCCGGTACGCCGGGCACCCCACGCGTCCTGCGCGCCATGAACGACCGGGCCGCCCTCGACCTGCTGCTGGAGCACGGACAGCTCTCCCGTACGCGGATCGGCAAGCTCACCGGCCTGTCCAAGCCGACCGCCTCCCAGCTCCTGGCCCGCCTGGAGGCGGCGGGCCTCGTCCTGGCCACCGGCACCACCGAAGGCCGGCCGGGCCCGAACGCCCAGCTCTACGAGGTCAACCCGGCCGCCGGATACGCCGCCGGGCTCGACGTCACCCCCCAGCGGATCCTCGCGGCGGTCTCCGACATCACCGGCCGCACGGTCGGCCGGCACGAACTGCCCACCCCCGGCAGGCGTACCGGCACCCCGGTCGTCCAGCAGGTCACCGAAGCCCTGGACGGCGCGGTGAAGGCGGCGGGCCTCGCGCGGGACGACATCCACCGTCTCGTGATCGGCACCCCCGGCGCCTTCGACCCCACCACCGGCCGCCTGCGCTACGCCTCCCACCTCCCCGGCTGGCACTCCCCCACCCTCCTGGACGAGCTCGCCGCCGCCCTGCCGATGCCGTTCGAGTACGAGAACGACGTCAACCTGGTCGCGCTCGCCGAACAGCGGCTCGGCGCGGCCCGGGGCCACGCGGACTTCGTGCTGCTGTGGAACCAGGAGGGCCTGGGCGCCGCCCTGGTCCTCGGCGGCCGGCTGCACCGCGGCTGGAGCGGCGGCGCCGGCGAGGTCGGCTTCCTGCCGGTGCCGGGCACCCCCCTGGTCCGCCAGGTGACCAAGGCCAACAGCGGCGGCTACCAGGAGCTGGCCGGCTCCCAGGCCGTCCCCCGGCTGGCCCGTGAACTCGGCATCGAGGACATCCCCACGGCCCCGTACGCCGAGGCCGCCGCACACCTGGTGGCCCGGGCCGCGGAGGCCGGCGACGCACCCCACCGCCACCTCCTGCAGACCTACGCGACCCGGCTGGCCACCGGTCTGGCCTCCCTCGTCTCGGTCCTCGACCCCGAGCTCGTCGTGCTGAGCGGCGCGTCCCTCACCTCGGGCGGCGAGACGCTGCGCGCCCTCGTCCAGGCCGAACTGGAAGAACTGGCCGCGTCACGCCCCCGCCTGGTCGTGGGCGACGTCCGTGAACATCCCGTGCTGCGCGGCGCGCTGGAGAGCGCGCTCGCGACGACGCGCGACGAGGTCTTCGACACCTCCCGCTGACCCCACCCCCCCCCACCCCCCTCCTCGCTTTCCCTCCTTCCCCCGTGCCTCTCCTTCCCCCGTGCCTCAGGGAGCTCTGCCATGCCCGGAATATCCAGAAAAGCAGCCATAGCGCTCGCCGCCTCCGCGTCCCTCGCCCTCCTCGTCACCGCGTGCACCGGCCAGTCCGACGCCGGCGCGAGCGACGACGCCGCGCAGGAGACGACCATCAACTTCTGGCACGCCTGGAGCGCGCCGAACGAGGTGAAGGCCGTCCAGTCCCTGGTCGCCGGCTTCGAGAAGGCGCACCCCAACATCCACGTCAACGTCGTCGGCAACATGACCGACGACAAGATGAACCAGGCCCTGCGCACCGGCGGCGCCAAGGCCCCGGACGTGATCTCGTCCTTCACCACGAACAGCGTCGGAAGGTTCTGTTCCTCCGGCGCCCTGGTGGACCTGAACCCGTTCTTCGAGAAGTCCGGCGTCGACCCGGAGAAGACCTTCCCGAAGGCGATGAACGAGTACACCCAGTTCGACGGCAACCGCTGCGCCGTCCCCCTCCTCGGCGACGCGTACGGCCTCTACTACAACAAGACGGCGTTCGAGAAGGCCGGCATCAGCAGCCCGCCGAAGACCTGGTCCGAGTTCGAGCGGGTCGCCAAGAAGCTGACGATCCCCCAGGGCGACACCTACAAGCAGCTCGGGTTCATGCCGAACTACCACGGCTGGGAGACCACCACCGAGCACTACCTCGGCCAGTTCTCCCCCACGTACTTCGACAAGAACGGCAAGTCGAACGTCGGCAAGGACCCCGCCTTCGAGGCCGCGTTCACGGTCCAGAAGAAGCTGGTCGACGAACTCGGCGGCTACCGCAAGCTGGAGACCTACCGCTCCAAGCTCGGGGACGAGTGGGGCCCCAAGCACCCCTTCCACACCGGCCAGGTCGCCATGCAGCTCGACGGCGAGTGGCGTCTGGGCATGGCCCTGGACACCAAGCCGAAGTTCGACATCGGCGTGGCCCCGCTGCCCGTCCCCGACGACCAGGCCGACCAGTACGGCAAGGGCTACATCACCGGCACCATCGCCGGTATCGCGGCGACCAGCAAGAAGCAGAACGCGGCCTGGGAGCTGGTGAAGTACATGACCACGAACACGGACGCGGTGGTGAACTTCTCCAACGCCATCCACAACGTCCCGTCGACGCTCGCGGCCCTGAAGTCCCCGAAGCTGAAGTACGACCCGCGCTTCAAGACGTTCCTGGAGATCGCCGCCAACCCGGACTCCACCACCGCCCCCGCCTCCGTCAACGGCGGCGTCTACCTCACCACGGTCCAGGAGTTCGGCTACGCCTACGAAAGCGGCAAGGCGACCGATCTCAAGGCCGGCCTGAAGAAGACGGCCGCGCAGATCGACACAGACATCGCGCAGGCGAAGTAGCCATGAGCACCATGAGCCCCGGTAGCACCATGAGCCCTGGTAGCACCATGAGCACCTGTACGTTGCGCGCGAAACACCGCCGCTCGACGCTGCGCACCCTGGCCTTCCTCTCCCCCTGGCTGATCGGCTTCACGGTCTTCTTCGCCTACCCCCTGCTCTCCACCGTCTACTTCTCCTTCATGCACTACGACGGCTTCAAGCCGCCGGCCTGGACGGGCACGAAGAACTGGACGTACGTCTTCGCGCACTACCCCCTCTTCTGGCCCGCCCTGCGCAACACCCTGTGGCTGGTCGTCATCATGGTCACGCTCCGGGTCGCCTTCGGCCTGGGCGTGGGCCTGCTGATCACCAAGATCAAGACCGGGACAGGCGTCTTCCGCACTCTCTTCTACCTCCCCTATCTGGCCCCGCCCGTGGCGGCCACCATGGCCTTCGCCTTCCTCCTCAACCCCGGCACGGGCCCCGTCAACTCCCTCCTGGAGAAGGTCGGGCTCCCCACGCCCGGCTGGTTCAACGACCCCACGTGGTCGAAGCCGGCCCTCACCCTGCTGGCCCTGTGGGGCATCGGCGACCTGATGGTCATCTTCATGGCGGCCCTGCTCGACGTACCGAAGGAGCAGTACGAGGCGGCGGAACTGGACGGCGCGACGCCCTGGCAGCGCTTCCGCTACGTCACGCTCCCGAACATCTCGCCGATCGTCATGTTCGCGGTGGTCACCGGCGTGATCCAGACGATGCAGTACTACACGCAGCCGCTGATCGCCGGAAAGGTCGCGTCGGGCGTGATCCAGGGCGCGGGAACGCAGTTCGAGCCCGGCTACCCGGACAAGTCCACGCTCACCCTCCCCCAACTCGTCTACAACCTGGGCTTCCAGCGCTTCGACTACGGCTCCGCCTGTGTGGTGGCCCTGGTGCTCTTCGCCCTCTCCATGGCCTTCACCGCACTCCTGATGCGCCGCAAGGGCGGCCTGATCAACGCAGGTGAACGATGACGCAACTACTGGACAAGCCGGTCGGGTTGAGCACGGCACCGCCCACCCCGGCGGAGCGCACGGCCCACCGCAGAGCACTCCTGGAATGGATCGCGATCCACTCCCTGGGCATCGCGGCGGCCCTCTTCTTCACCCTCCCCTTCGTGTTCGTCTTCCTCACCTCGCTCATGAGCGACAGCCAGGCGCTCAGCCGCGACCTGATCCCGCACACCTGGGAGTGGGACAACTACCGCAGGGTCTTCGACACCCCCGGCTTCCTCACCTGGTGGAAGAACACCCTCTTCTACGCGTTCCTGGGCACGGCACTCACGGTGATCTCCTCGATCCCGGTGGCCTACGCCCTGGCCAAGTTCCGCTTCCGGGGCCGCAATCTGGCGTTGATGCTGGTCATCTCGATGATGATGCTGCCGCCGCAGGTCGTCATCATCCCGATGTACCTGTTCTGGGCGAAGCAGCTCGACCTGTCCGGCACGCTCTGGCCGCTGATCATCCCCATGGCGTTCGGCGACGCGTTCTCGATCTTCCTGCTGCGCCAGTTCCTCACCACGATCCCCGACGAGTACCTGGACGCGGCGAGGGTCGACGGCTGCGGCGATCTGCGCACCCTGCTCAAGGTCGTCCTCCCGATGGCGAAACCGGGCATAGCCGCAGTGGCGCTCTTCCAGTTCTTCTACGCGTGGAACGACTACTTCGGCCCCCAGATCTACGCCTCGGAGAACCCGGGCGCCTGGACGCTCTCCTACGGCCTGGAGTCGTTCAAGGGCGCCCACCACACCGACTGGAACCTCACCATGGCCGCCACCGTTCTGGTCATGGCCCCCGTGATCCTCGTGTTCTTCTTCGCCCAGAAGGCGTTCGTAGAGGGTGTCACGCTCACCGGAGTAAAGGGTTAGACGCACATGAAACTCACCGTGGTCGGCGGAGGCTCGACCTACACCCCCGAACTCGTGGACGGATTCGCCCGTCTGAGGGACACCCTGCCCATCGAGGAACTGGTCCTGATGGACCCGGCGGAAGACCGTCTGGCCCTGGTCGGCGGCCTGGCCCGGCGCATCTTCGCCCGCCAGGACCACCCCGGCCGCATCACCACCACGACCGACCTCGACCGGGCGGTGGACGGCGCGGACGCGGTCCTCCTGCAACTCCGCGTGGGCGGCCAGGCGGCCCGCGAGCAGGACGAGACCTGGCCCCTCGACTGCGGCTGCGTGGGCCAGGAGACCACGGGCGCCGGCGGCCTGGCCAAGGCCCTGCGCACGGTCCCGGTCGTCCTCGACATCGCGGACCGCGTACGCCGCACCAACCCGGACGCCTGGATCATCGACTTCACGAACCCGGTCGGCATCGTGACCCGCGCCCTGCTCGAGGCGGGCCACAAGGCGGTCGGCCTGTGCAACGTGGCGATCGGCCTCCAGCGCAAGTTCGCGGCGCTGCTGGGCGTGGAGCCCCCCGAGGTCCACCTGGACCACGTGGGCCTCAACCACCTCACCTGGGAGACAGGAGTACGCCTGGGCGGCCCGGAGGCCGAGGACGTCCTGCCGAAGCTCCTGACGGACCACGGCGACACGATCGCGGCGAACCTGCGCCTGCCGCGCACGCTGCTCGACCGCCTGGGCGTGGTTCCGTCGTACTACCTGCGCTACTACTACGCGCACGACGAGGTCGTACGAGAACTCAGGACAAAGCCATCCCGGGCGGCCGAAGTAGCGGCGATGGAGAAGGAACTGCTGACGATGTACGCGGACCCGGCGTTGGACGAGAAGCCGGAGCTGCTCGCCAAGCGGGGCGGCGCGTACTACTCGGAGGCGGCGGTGGACCTGGCGGCGGCGTTGCTGGGCGGTGGCGGCACGCCGTACCAGGTGGTCAACACGTACAACCGGGGCACGCTCCCGTTCCTCCCCGACGACGCGGTGATCGAGGTGCAGGCGGCGGTGGGCGCCAAGGGCGCGTCTCCCCTCCCCGTCCCCCCGGTGGACCCCCTCTACGCGGGCCTGATGGCGAACGTGACGGCGTACGAGCACCTGGCCCTGGAGGCGGCCCTGCACGGCGGCCGCACGCGCGTCTTCCAGGCCCTCCTCTCCCACCCGCTCATCGGCCAGTACGAGTACGCCGAGGCGCTCACCGACCGGCTGATCGCACACAACCGGGAGCATCTCGCGTGGGCCTGACCGCATCCGTCCTCGCCATCGACGCCGGCAACAGCAAGACGGACGTCGCGATCGTGACGGCGGACGGAGAAGTCCTGGCCACGGCACGCGGGGCCGGCTTCCGCCCACCCGCGGTCGGCCTGGACACCGCGATGGACACGCTCGCCGCCCCTGCCCGCCGGGCCCTCGCCATCGCAGGCCTCACTTCCGTCACTCACGTCTCGGCATGCCTCGCCAACGCCGACTTCCCGGTCGAGGAGGAACAGTTGGCGACGGCGCTGCACGCACGCGCCTGGGGGACGACGGTGACGGTCCGCAACGACACGTTCGCGATCCTGCGCGCGGGGGTGACGGAACCCCGGGGCGTCGCGGTCGTCTGCGGGGCGGGCATCAACTGTGTGGGCATGCGTCCCGACGGCCGCACGGCCCGCTTCCCGGCCCTCGGCAGGGTCTCGGGCGACTGGGGCGGCGGCTGGGGCCTCTCGGAGGAGGCGATGTGGCACGCGTCACGTGCGGAGGACGGCCGCGGGCCCGCCACGGCCCTGTCCCGGACCCTCCCCGCCCACTTCGGCCTGGCGTCCATGTACGCCCTGATCGAGGCACTGCACCTGGACCGGATCGCAGCGTCCCGCCGCCACGAGCTGACACCGGTCCTCTTCGCGACGGCGGCGACCGGAGACCCGGTCTCCCTCATGATCGTCGACCGCCAGGCCGAGGAGGTGGTCGCCATGGCCGTGGTGGCCCTCACCCGCCTCGACCTCGTGAATGAACCGACACCCGTGCTGCTGGGCGGCGGCGTCCTGGCGGCCGAGCACCCCCAACTGAACGGCCGGATCAAGGACCTGCTGTCCGACCGAGCCCCGATGGCGATCCCGCAGGCGGTCACGGCCAGTCCTGTCCTCGGCGCGGCCCTGCTCGGGCTGGACAGGGTGGGGGCGAGGGAGGGGGCGCAGGGGCGGTTGCGGGCGCATTTCGGGGCGTGAGGGGTGCGAGACGAGGGCTCGGTGGGCGGGTGCTGGGACAGCCTCCGTGGACGGCCGCTGTGACTTGGGTACCCACAGGCGCATACTGAGGCAATGACAAAGCCTCCCGCTGCCAAGCGTCACCTGCCCACCAGCCCCTTCAAACCCCCGGTCGTGCCGGCTCCCAAGCACTTCGCCGTCGGCGACCAGGTCACACACGACATCTACGGCCTCGGCCGGGTGATCGGCATCGAGGACGGAATCGCGGCACTCGTGAATTTCGGCTCGGTGGAACAGCGGATCCTGAGCCCGTACGCCAAGATGACCAAGCTGTAGGACCGCAGCACCCCTTCATCGCACGCCAGGTCCCTACGGGGGGCTTGGATTCCAAGGGAGACCTCTCATCGACCTGACCTCGCCGTTCTCCGCCCCGGACGGACCGCCCCGCTGCCCTGCCACGGCATCGCCCCCTCCGGCCATGAACCCCTTCCAGGCCCCGGACTTCGGAGAGGACGAGGCCTTTGTAGCCCCAGGTCAGGACCTCGGGCCTGCATCCATTACCCCCCGGGGGTAGCCGCCGCCCCGCATTCAGGAGGCTCGCTGGGCGGCGCCCCAGCCGGCAGGGGCCCAGGGGGCCTAACGACTGTTGCGCCTCGCCCCGCGCGATCCGTGAGGGTGACGGCGGATCTGGACGTTGCAATCGGAGACGCGAGACATGTCTCTTGCCGCCCTGGCAGCCTCCCGCTGACCGCCAAACCGTCGGCACTCCGCACAGCCGCTCACGGGCTCCGGCTCGGGGAGCGGCAGCCTCCGCTCCACCGCGCTCTTGAACCTGCTCACCGGTCTCCTCCCCGACCGGCGGCGCGGGACGCCTGCCGATACTCCTCGTGCAGCCGGTCCTGCTCCGCACAGGGGAGGTTCAGGTTGGCGCCCTCGTCGTCCATGGCACAGCACGTCCGGCAGGTGACGCAGTGGTCGGCGAGGCGCACGAAGGCGGCCTGCTTGGGCGTCATGGCCATGGCGGGTGGGGAACCATGCGTACTGGTGCTCATCCGCGGCCCCTCGTGGATCTCGGCCCACACCTCTTTGCCCCATGGGCGCCTGCCCGGGCCGTGCAGGTCGCAGCCCCAGCGATCGGCGATGCCGTCGATCAGGAGCAGACCACGACCTGACTCGTCGTCCTCACCAACCTGACCGAGGACCGGCAGGAGCGAGGGCGCCCGGTCCACCACCCCGACACGCACCCGTGTCACGCCCGGCCGCCCGACCATCAGGCGGATCGAGTGGCACGGGGCGTGCCTGACGGCGTTCGCGATCAGCTCCGACATGATCAGCGCAGCGACGTCGGCGAGGTTGTCCAGGTGCCATACGCCGAGGGCGTCACGGACGAGCTTGCGGCCGATCGCAGCCGTGGACGGCTCGCACAGGAAAGTCTGGCTGTAGGCAGGGTGACCAGTGGGAGCAGCCTGAACTGGCTTACTGAGACTCGTCATTGGGATGGAGCCTTCGTGTCGTCTCGGCGCCCGGCCCGCCCCAAGGAAGCGTCAGGAGCGAACAGGGCCGTCAACAGCCGCCCGCACGGGAGTGACAGGCGACCAGTGACAAGACAACTCCCGTTCGGCACACGGTGGTTAGGGCGATCAGGCGCTCTCTCGACGAAACGACATAGGGCGATTTGACCTACCATTTACCTGACGAGCAGGCGCAGTGAGGGCTACCGTGCCGACATGGGCACCACGCGCAACACCATTCTTGAAGCGTGGATGGACGAACACGGCTACAGCTCCAACAGCCTGGCTGACGCTGTGAACAGGGCCATTGAACAGTTAACCGGGCGGCCCGGCGGCCTCGACGGTTCATCGATCCGATCCTGGAAAGCGGGCCGGGTCAACTGGCCCAAGTCGGCTACCCGCAAGGCACTTGAGGACGTCACCGGACTGCCCGCCATCGCTCTGGGGTTCGTGCCACGGGGCCGGACTTCGTCCACCCCGGCCCCACCGCAGCAGGAGGACCCCGACATGAAGCGCCGTACCCTCATCGGCGGCATCGCGGCCGCTGCCGCGGCGGCGGCAGCCGCCCCCGGGACCGCCTCGCCTCGCCGCATCGGCATGAGCGACGTCGAACGCCTCCAGAAGCGCTTCTCGGAGATCATCGCCAGCGACCACCGCCACGGCGGACAACTGGGCATCGAGCAGCAGGCCGCCGCACTCGCCGACGAGGCGCTGAACCTCCAGAACGCCGGCAGCGCCAGCCAGCGCGTACGCAGCAACCTCTACGCCTCCGCAGCGGCGTTCCGCTCCTCGGCCATGTGGGCCGCCATCGACGGCCGCCGCTACGACGACGCCAAGGCGCACATGCGCGAGGCCCAGTCCCTCGCCGAGATGTCCGGCGATCAAGCGATCAAGTTCCGCATCTGGAGCCACGCGGGCACCATGTACCGGCACATGGGCCGCCCCGCCGACGCACTCGCCGCGAACGATGTCGCACGCAACCTGCACCTCGCCCGCCGTGATCCTCTTTTCGCCTCACTCGGCCTGGCCCGGCAGGCGGCCATTCACGGCGCCGCACAGGACCGCACCGGTACCCGCCGCGCGTTCGAGCAAGCCCAGGACGCCATGCTGCGAGCCGACCCCGCCGACTACCGGCCGGCGTGGATGCTCGCCTTCTACGACCAAGCCGAGCTGGACGCCCTGGCCCTCTCCGCGCACTTGGCACTCGGCGACCACCCGACCGCCGAGTATCACGCTCACCGTTGCCTGTCCGCCCTGCGCCCCCACATGGTCAGGTCCCGGGCCATCACCTCGACCCGGCTCGCCCACGCCCAACTCGCCCAGGGCGACGCCGACGCCGCCACGGCCACCGCGATGATGGTCCCCGCCGACGCAGCCACCCAGCACGCCCGTGTGTCCCGCATGCTGCAAGAGTTCGGTGCCGCACTGCGCGCCACGGCACCCGGCAGCACCACCATCCGGACCTGGACCGAGCACACCGCCACTTGGAGGATGGCCGCATGACCACGGCGCCCGCCATCGAGCTACGTAGCTACACCACCCTCGACACCATCCGCGGCGACCTCCTCGACGTATACGCCGACGTGCGCGCCCCACTCCTCCACCTGCCGAACTACGCGGTCACCGCCTTCGGCGAGCGCCTGGACAGGCACGGTACGGAACCGGGATTCGTGACCGTCCTCGCATACGCAGACGGCCATCCGGTCGGCTACGCGTACGGCAACACCATCGAGCACGGCAACCGCTACTGGCAGCGCACCAGCCCGACGCCGACCGAGAAGTACACCGAGCGTCCTGCCGTGGCCCTGAAGGAGATCGGCGTCCGACCGACCTGGCGCAAGACCGGCACAGCCCGCCGCATCCACGACGCGCTCCTCGCCATCCGCGCCGAGCCCTTCGTCACGCTCATGGTCAACCCAGCCTCCGGCGACGGAAAGGTCCACGCGCTCTACAGGTCATGGGGCTACGAGGACATCGGCCAAAGCCAGCCTTCACCGGCCTCACCGTTGCTCACTGTGATGGTCCGCGCTATCCGCTGACGAGTCCGACCGCCGCCCGGGTAGTCCACCGAAGTCCGTCCCCCTCTGCCCTGGACGCCTACCGATGCACCACACTCAGCGCCTACGCCTCCACCGCTTCCTCCGGAACCGCCCCACGCCCACTTGGGGTGGGCCTGATACTCGGCTCCTCCGGTTCGCCATCTGCCCAAGCTCCGTGCACCTGCTGGGGTGTTAGTCCCCAGGCGATGCTTGACGAGGCGGCCTCAGCTCTCCCTGCACGCGCCGATCAGACGCGCACAGCCAAGCTGAAGCAAGCGGTATCAAGCATCAGGTGAAGCCGCATCAACCGAGACACGACATGGTCTTGCCTCAGTGTCTAGTCCCAGGTGATGTTTGACGTTCTGGTCCCAGCTGATGCCTGACGGTGGGCCTAGTGCTCTGACCGGGAACGTTTACCGGGCCGGGTGGTCTGGCCGTGGCCGGAGCCCCGTGCGTATGACGGCTCTACGTCACGCTACCGAAGCCCTAACCGCCCAAGATCATCCCGTGGCGGCTTTTGGGCTCACCTTGGCGGGACTCCCCATGGGGCCGGTACCTTCGGGTAC